>NZ_BAAAMU010000235.1:0-7137 GCF_039529435.1 Nonomuraea maheshkhaliensis | reverse complement strand
CCTCGACGCCCTGAGCGCCCGGGCCGCCGCCCGCTACGGCCCCCAGGCGCGCCGCGCGCCGGACGCGAGGCTCTCCGGTGCGCGCGTCCCGAGCGGGCGCGCGGGCGCGCCGCGGGTCGTCACCTATCCGCTCGTCTCGCGGGGTGAGCGGTTCCCCTTCGCCGCGCCGGACGCCGAGTCGTTCACGCTCGGGGAGCCCGCCGACGACGTCGAGCGGTACGCCGCGATCCTGCTCGGGGCGGCCTTCGTCGAACGGCTCTGCTTCGACTACCTCGACCTGCTCGGCGCCCCGGTGGACGGCGAGATCATCCTGACCGGCGGGGCCACCAGGAGCGCCTACTGGACCCAGCTCAGAGCCGACGTCCTGGAGCGGCCCGTGACGCTGCGGGAGAACGCCGAGCCCGCGCTGGGCATGGCCGTGCTGGCGGGCGGCGACCCGGCCCGCATGATCAGGACCCGCGCCGTGGTCGAGCCGTCAGGGGCCTCGCTGGGCGAGGCGTACGTACGTTTCGTCACCGAGCTGGAGCGGCGCGGCTGGCTGGACCCCGAGGCCGCCGCGCACGCCCGCGAGCGGGCCACCCCATGACCCCGGCCCCACGACCGGCCCTATGACCGGTCTCACGACCGGCCTCACGACCGGTGCCACGCTCGTCCGCGAGAGGACCCCCTCATGACCGACCTCGTGCTCGTCCGCCACGGCGAGACCGTCTGGCACGCCGAGAACCGCTACGCGGGCATCAGCGACATCGAGCTGACCCCGCGCGGCCACGAGCAGGCCGCTCAGCTCGCCGGGTGGGCCGCGGGCGCGGGCCTGGCCGCCGTGTGGGCCTCCACGCTCAGCCGGGCCCGCATCACCGCGCAGGCCGCCGCCGACCAGGCGGGCCTGCCGGTACGGACCGACGCCCGGCTCCGCGAGCTGGACTTCGGCCAGGGCGAGGGCCTCACCTCGGCCGAGATGGCGGCCCGCTTCCCCGAGGCCCGCGCCGCCTTCGAGGCCGACCCCGCCGCGAACCCGCTACCGGACGGCGAGGACCCGCACGAGGCCGCCGCCCGCTTCGCCGGCGCGCTGCACGACATCGCCGCCGCGCATCCCGGCGGCCGCGTCCTGGTGGTCGCGCACACGACGGCCCTCAGGCTGACCCTGTGCCGGCTCATCGGGGTGCCGCTCGGCGAGTACCGGCGGCTGTTCCCGCGCCTGGACAACTGCGCCCTGACCGAGCTGCGCCTGAAGGCCGGCCGGGTGGCGCTGCTGCAGTACAACTCCCCGATTGGAGCCGTTCGTTGACCATCCGGATCCTTGCCGCCGGCGATCACTTCGTCCGCAACAGCCTGTTCGGCGACGCTCTCAGACGCGAGGTCCCCGGTGAGGTGGACATCAGCGAGCTGACGCTGCCGTGGCCGGTGCAGCCGTTCGGCCGGGTGGGGGAGGTGGACGAGGCCTCCGACGTGGAGGACGAGCTGATCGAGGCGCTGCGCGGCGTCGAGGTGTGCGTGACCCAGATGGCGCCGCTGACCAAGCGCGTCCTGGACGCCTCCCCCGACCTGCGGCTGTTCTGCGTGAGCCGGGGCGGCCCGGTCAACGCCAACCTGGAGGCCGCCGCTCAGGCGGGGGTCGCGGTGACGTACGCGCCAGGCCGCAACGCCGTCGCCACCGCCGAGCACACCCTGGCGATGCTGCTGGCCGCCACCCGCCGCATCCCGCAGACCCACGCGGACCTCGCGGGCGGCGTGTGGCGGGGCGACTACTACACCTACGACAATGTCGGCCCCGAGCTGGACGGCAGCACCGTCGGTCTGATCGGCTACGGCGCGATCGGCCGCCGCGTGGCCCGCATGCTGGAGGGCTTCGGCGCGGAGGTGCTCGTCTATGACCCGTACGTGGACGTGCCCGGCAAGGTGGAGCTGCCCGAACTGCTGCGGCGTTCCCGGTTCGTCTCCCTGCACGCCCGCGCCACCTCCGAGACGGCCGGCATGATCGGCGCCGCCGAGCTGGCGGCAATGCCCAGGGGCTCGGTCCTGGTCAACTGCGCCAGGGGCGCGCTGCTCGACTACGACGCCCTGTGCGACGCCCTCGACTCCGGCCACCTGTTCGGCGCGGCGACGGACGTCTTCCCCGAGGAGCCCATCCCGGCGGGCTCACGCCTGCTCACCACGCCGAACCTGGTCATGACCCCGCACCTGGCCGGGGCCAGCAAGGAGACCGCGATGAAGGCGGCCTCGATCGTGGCGGCGGACGTGGCCCGCTACGTACGCGGCGAGCCACTCGCCCACCTGGCGACCCCCTGAAGGGGTCCCCACAGGTGGGCGCAGTGGGGGCGCTCGGAGGGTCGCTGTGGGGTCACCCCTTGAGCGCCCCCGCCATCAGCCCGCGCATGAAGAACCGGCCCAGCACCACGTAGATCACCATCGTCGGGATCGACGCCAGGATGGCCGCCGCCATCTGCTGGCTGTACGGGGTGGCCTGCGCACCCGCGATGTTGTTCAGCATCACGGTCGTGGGCCAGCTCGTCGGCCCGGTCAGGAAGACGGCGAACAGGAAGTCGTTCCAGAGCGAGGTGAACTGCCAGATGATGACCACGGCGATGGCCGGCGCGGACACCGGCAGCACCACCGACCAGTACGCCCGCAACATCCCGGCCCCGTCGACCCGCGAGGCTTCGATCAGCTCGTCGGGGATGGTCACGTAGTAGTTGCGGAAGATCAGCGTGCAGATCGGGATGCCGTACACGACGTGCGCCAGCACCAGGCCGGGGATGCCGCCGTAGAAGACGCCCTGCAGGCCGGCCTGCTCGTCGACCCACACCAGCAGCTGCACCAGCGGGATCATCACCCCCTGGTACGGGATGAACATGCCGAACAGGAACAGCGTGAACAGCACGTCCGCCCCGGGGAAGCGCCACTTGGACAGCACGTAGCCGTTCATGGAGCCCAGCGCGCACGACAACAGGGACCCCGGCACCGCCAGCAGCACGCTGTTCCACAGCCCGGGGGCCAGCTTCTCCCAGGCCACCCGCCACGCCTCGGTCGTCCACGTCTGCGGCAGGTTCCACGCCTGGCCGGGGTCGGCCTCGGTGAGCGGCTTGAAGCTGGTCACCAGCAGCACGTAGATCGGGATGAGGAAGACGAACACGAACAGGATCAGCAGGCCGAACTTCGTCCAGCCGAACACCGCCGCCCTGCGTCCGGCCACCGCCGTCATGATCGCCTCTCCTTACGCACCGACCAGACCAGGTACGGGATCACGAAGATCGCCACGCTGAGCACGATGTAGGAGGCGATCGTGGCCCCCTTCGCCGGGTCGTTCGAGTCGAACACCGCCACCCACATGAACACGGCGGGCACGTCCGTGATGATCTGCTTGCCGGACACCGCCACGATGAGGTCGAAGACCTTGAGCGAGATGTGCCCCAGGATGATCAGCGCGGAGAGCGTGACCGGCCTGAGCAGGGGCAGCACCACGTGCCGGTAGACGCCCCACTCGGTACAGCCGTCCACCCGCGCGGCCTCGCGCAGTTCCTCGGGCACGCCGCGGAACCCCGCCAGGAAGAGTGCCATGACATATCCGGACATCTGCCAGATGGCCGGGAGCGCCATCGCGGCCATCCCCCAGTCCGGGTCCCGGAACCACTGCCACTGCGGCAGCCCGATCCAGTCGAACAGCCGGTTGAGCCCGACCGCCCGCTCCCCGGTGCCGGAGTTCATCAGCCACCGCCACACGATCCCCGTCGCCACGAACGAGATGGCCATCGGGAACAGGTAGATCGCGCGGAAGGTGCCCTCGCCCCTGACGCCCTTCTCCATGAGGAACGCCAGCAGCCACCCGAGCAGCAGCGCCCCCAGGACGAACACGACCGTGAACATGATCGCGTGGTTCACCGACAGGTGCCACCGGGGCAGATCCCAGATGTCGACGAAGTTCTGCAGCCCGACGAACTTCCCCTCGGAGACGGCATCGTGCTGGTCGGTCATGGCGACCCGGAAGTTCCAGCCGAGCATGCCGTACACGAAGACGCCGATCAGCACGATCGACGGCGTGACGAGGAGGAGTCCGGGCAGCCACGTACGCGCCCGCCTCACAAGCATTCCCTCTCACGGATGCGGCAGGCGCGCACCGGCGCCCGCCGCATCCTGCAGTGATCCTGCGGTTTCACCGACTTACTGGGCGTTGGCCGTGGCCGCGTCCGCCAGGCCCTGCTGCAGGGCCTTGACGTCCTTGCTGCCGATGAACAGCCCGACCGCCTCGTTGATCGCGGCCAGCCACGGCTGGTTCACCGCCACGCCGTGCTGGATGGAGCCGGCCAGCTTGTTGCTGGACCAGTCCTTCAGCGCGTCGGCCAGGTAGTCGGTGTAGAGCGCCTGGTCGGCGTCCTTGCGGGCGGGGATGGAGCCCTTCTTCGGGTTGAAGGCGTCCTGCCCCTCCTTGCTGGCCGCGACCTTGAGCCAGGCCAGCGCCCCGTCCCGGTTCTTGGCGCCCTTGGGCAGCGTGAAGCTGTCGGACAGCCACAGGTACGTGCCCTCGGTGCCGGGAGCCGGCGCCCAGTCGAAGTCGGTCTTCGACGTCTTGCCCAGCCCGCCCTCCGGCGGGTTGTGGAAGTAGCCGTACGCCCAGTCGCCCATGACGTTGAACGCCGCCTCGCCGTCGGCCACCTGCTTGGCGGCCGGCTGCCAGTCGTCCTGCGGGTCGCCCGCGTACGACAGGATCTTGGCGAAGTTCTCCAGCGCCTTCGTCACCTCGGCGCTGTTCCAGTCGGCACCCGGCTTGAACAGCGCGTTGTAGGCGTCGGTGCCGAGCGAGCCGAGCAGCACGCTCTCCATCAGGTGGGTGACCGTCCACTCCGACCCGATGGACAGCGGGACCTTGCCCTTGGCCTTGACCTTCTCCAGCGCCGCGATGAACTCCTCGATCGTCTTCGGCGCCGCGGCCACGCCCGCGTCCTTGAGCACGGCCGGGTTGAACCACAGCACGTTGGAGCGGTGGATGTTCACCGGCACGGAGTAGATCTTGCCCTCGACGCTGATCTGCTCGACGAGCTGCGCGGGGAAGGCGTCCTTCAGCTTCAGCTCGTCGTAGAGCGAGGTCAGGTCCTCAAGGTTGCCGGCCTTGATGTAGCCCTGCAGCTCGGCGCCCGCGTGCCCCTGGAAGGTGTCGGGCGGGGTGCTGGCCTGCAACTTCGACTGCAGCAGCGCCTTGGCCTTGTCACCCGAGCCGCCGGCCACCGCCGCGTCGAAGAAGGTGTAGTTCGGATTCTTCTCCTCGAATATCTTCCGCATGGCCTGGAGGCCGTCGGCCTCGCCGGGGCCCGTCCACCATGAGAAGACCTCAACCTGCTGTTTGCCGCCGCTCGCCGCGGGCGACTGTCCGGTCGCGGTGCTGCCGCCTCCGCCGCCGCAGGCAGCCAGGCCCAGCACGCTCACCATCGTGATCGATACGGCCGCTAACCACCGTCGCATCCCCACACCATCCCTTCGAAGCCCCCCGAAGTCGGTGATTTGACAACGTTGTCAACAACGGCTATCAACCCACTTCCGGCAGCCGTGCGTCAAGGGATGAGCGGTAACAGCTCCGCATATTCCAGCCTCAGCGCGAAGAACCAGCGGGGCCGGGAGAAAGAGCGGCGCCAGAAGAAACGGCGGGGCCAGATGAAAGGGCGGGCTCGAGCCCTGCGCGGCCCGAGCCCGCTGTCACGCGCCCGGGGCCGGACCCCCACCCCTCCGAGAAGATCCGGCCCCGTGCGGACGCGTGACGTCCCCGACCGATCGGCCGCGACGCCCCCGACGCGAGGGGCGAGGAACGCGCGGTGCGGTCGATCACACGTAGAACGGTAGATGTGCAGAGAGCCGTGGCACATGCGCTGACATGGCCATTCGACGATGTAAGCGCGACAGGCGCGGCCATGTGTAGACAAGTGCACGGGCCATTGAACGGCATTCGTCCATACGACGATCTGTGTATGCAGGCCCTTGTGCGTACGTGAAAGCCCGTGCCGGCGGGAACACTCACGACATGGCTGATGAGCCGCTCGAACTCGGCGAGATCTCCTTCTCCGACTGGTACGCCCACATGGACAAGCTCGCCGAGGTGGGCTTCCTCACCATCGCCCGCCGGTTGCCCGCGCTCGTCGGCCAGGCGATGCGCACCGCCTGGCGGGCCAGCCCGCGCGACACCGTGGCGACGATCTCGCTCAACCTCCTGACCGGGGTGTTCACCGCGTTCGGTCTGCTGGCCACCACGGGGGTGCTGACCGCGCTGTTCAGCGAGGGCCCGACCCCCGACCGTGTCATGGCCGCGCTGCCCAGCCTGGCGCTGGTGGCGGGCGCGGCGGTGCTGCGCACGACGGCGCAGGCGGGCGCGGGCTGGGCACAGGCCCGCCTCACCCCGCAGGTGAGCCGGCTGACCGAGGAGCGCCTGTACGGCCTGACCAGCCGCGTCGACCTGGTGGCCTACGACGACCCCGAGTTCCACGACGCGCTGCAGCGCGCCAGGCTGCGCGGGGTGGCCATGGCCGACGCGGTCGTCCGCAGCGCCATCGACCTGGTCACCGCCGCCGTCGGCATCGCCGCCGTGGCGAGCGTGCTGGGCGTGCTGCACCCGGTGCTGCTGCCGCTCCTGCTGCTGGCCGTGCTGCCCGACGCCTGGGCGCTGGTCCGCAGCGCCAAGATGCGCTACGCCACCCTCTACGCCCTCATCCCCGTGCACCGCCGCAAGTGGATCGTGGCCGAGCTGCTGGCCGACCGCGAGCCGGCCGCGGAGGTGCGCTCGTTCACGATGCGCGGCTTCCTGCTGCGCGTCTACGACGCCGTCGCCCGCGCGGAGCAGGACGTCATGCTGCGCCTGGCCCGGCGGCAGATGACGGCCAGGCTCGTCGGCGAGGCGCTCGGCGGTCTCGGCGCCGCCCTGGTCTACGTCGCGCTCGGCATCCTGCTCGCCGTCGCCGCGATCCCGCTGGCGGTGGCAGGCACCGCGGTCCTCGCCATCCGCTCGGCCCAGACCTCTCTGGGCAATCTGGTGTACGCCACGAACGAGCTCTACGAGGAGGGTCTCTACTTCACCGACTTCGTCACGTTCTGCGAGGACGCGGAGGGACGGCTGACCGGCCCCAGGCCGCTGCCCGTCCCCGGCTCCTTCGAGCGCATCAC
>NZ_BAAAMU010000234.1:0-7320 GCF_039529435.1 Nonomuraea maheshkhaliensis | reverse complement strand
CGCCTCGGGCGGCCGGGCAGGCAATCAGACGGCCACCCGGATCCCCGACGCCGGCGTGCCCGCCCAGCGCACCGCCTCGTCCTCCGCGCCGCAGGGCGGCCGGTCGTCGATGCCCGACGCCGACCCGTCCGCACCCCGCCGCGCTCCGTCCAGCCCCGACACGACACCGGACCCGGCCCCCCGGCCGGCCCCGGACCCGGAGGCGACCCCAGAACCGGAGCCGAGTCCGGAGCCGGTCATGAACGCCGATCCGGTCGCGAACCCGGCCGCGAACTCGACTGGGGACCCGGCCGCGGACCAGGGCGCCGGCCGCCGGCCCGGCACGGCCGACCACGAGCCGTCGCCCCTGGCCACCGCCGACACCCCCGCCCAGGCCGACCCCGAGACGCCCGCCCGAGGCGCGACGGCACAGGACGGCGGTGATCCCGCCGTCGGCGACACGGCTTCCCGGCCGGACAGCGTCGCACAGAACGGTGCCGCACAGAACGGTCCCGCAGCGGACGGCTCAGCCCAGGACGGGTCCGCGCAGAACGGACCGGCGTCCCGAGGCGAGTCGCCTCAAGCGGACGCCACGCCGGTGGGGGAGCCCGGCGACGGGCCCGACCGGACCCAGGGCGCCGCGGTGCCCGCCGCGGCCCAGCTGACGCCCGCGGGCCGGGCGCGGACGGCGCTGGTGGACGCGATCGGCACGAACTTCCCGAACGCGGTGATGGGCCCCGCGGGCGACCTCATCGTCCCGGTCCCCGGCGGGACCCGGGTCCTCCCGGCCGCCACGCTGAGCCGCATCGGCGCCCTGCTCCACGCCCGCGCCACCCAGGTGCAGAACCAGGCGGACCTGGAGGTGGAGGCGGCCTCGCTGCTCCTGGTCGCCCAGGCCGACGAGCGATTCTCCGCAGCGACCCAGGAAGGCGGCCCAGACGCCGCCCCGGACAGCAGCCCGGACGGGGGCCCGAACACGTCCCCGCGCGGCGCCCCGGACACCGCACAACCCCAGGGCAGCGCCGCGGCTCCCGCGCCGGCGAGCGCCCCCGGGACCGTGACCTCGCGGCCGGTGCCCGGCACCGGCTACGTCCCCGGCACCCGTACCGGCCCCGACCTGACCTTCGACGAGGCCCGCGACGCGACCGCGGACCTGCGCCCCGACCACTTCGGCGACGAGGACGTCCAGGCGCTGGCCTGGTCCCCGGACGGCACGACCCTGCTGGTCACCACCAGTGACGGCCAGACGCACCACTTCCACCCGGTCGTGGGCGGCCTCGACTCCCGCCTGATGGGCCAGACGAAGCTGAAGCAGGGCACGGCCGACGACCCGCACGTCGTCCACCTCAACCCCCGCGTCGCCTCCGACCAGCTGCCCAGGCTCTGGCTGCACGAGATCACCGACACCCTCCAGCGGCTGCAGGCCACCCGGCAGAGCTCGGGTCAGGGGGTCCTGCGACGGGTGCTGCCCGGCAACCGGCCGTCCCGTGACGAGTGCGTGCCCGCCCGGCGCAACGAGCTGGCGTACCTGACCGAGCAGTGGCGGGCGGCCCCCACGCTGCCCGAGAAGCGCCGCCTGGCCGTGGACATCGACGGCGTCATGCGCGAACTGCAGGAGCACGGGGACACCCCGCCCGCCCCGCCCTGGGCCCCGAGCAACGACGGCCGCCCGGCGCACGCGCCGGGCGTACCCGGCGATCCGCTCACCGCCGACGTGGCGGCGGTCGTCACGGCGCTGGAAGGCGCGGAACGGGCACTCCAGCAGCAGATCGCCTCGAAGCGGGCGAGCGCGGAGAACGCCCGCAAGGAGGCGAAGAAGGCCAGGCGTTCGGCGCGCAAGACGCTGAAACACCACGACTCCGGCCGCTACGAACGTGCCCGCCAGTCCAAGCGGGAGGCCCGCGGCCACCGCAACACGCAGGCCAGGCACACCAGGATCGCCGACGCCTACGAGGCCGCGCTGGCGGAGGCCACCCGCGCCAGGCAGGCGTACGAGCAACTGGTGGGCGCGCTGCGCTTCGCCTCGGTGCCCCCGGCGCCGGGCGAGGTCAGCATGGCCGACATCGCCGCGCGCCTGGCCAGGCAGGCCGCGGAGCAGCACCAGCGCTACCTCGACGCGCTGGCCGCCGCGCTGCCGCAGGAGGTCGCCCTGTCGGCCGCGATGCCCGCCGGCCGGCTGGCGCACCTCGGCGCGCTCACCCGCACGGTCAACACCATGCTCGAACGCGAGGGGATCGCCAAGCAGTACACCCCCGAGGAGCTCGGGCGGGCCATCAGGGCCGACTTCCACAAGGTCGTCACGCGAGAAGGCGTCGTGCTGCGCACCGGCCACGGAAAGTCGGCCGCCGAGCTGCGCATCCGGCTCACGCTCTCCGACCTGGTCGAGGTGATCGACCCGGCCGTGAAGGCGTCCGAGATGATGGTCGGCATCTTCTTCCAGGCGGGCCGGACGGTCACCGCGACCGAGTCGGGCAGCGCCGGCGTGTTCGGCAACCTCAACACCAGCGGGCTGGCCCAGATGCTGCCCGAGGGCCAGTGGGCGCGCACGGTGGGCGAGCTGGTCGGCCTCGGCGTGGGCGCGAGCGCCGGGCGGAACTGGTCGGTGTCGGGCGGGGCGGGCATGTACGCCCAGGGCGGCTCGGTCTCCGACAACCGCAGCGAGTCCCTGCTGCTCGACGCGGCCGCCACGTGGACGGTCGAGATCCGCACCGGACGCGAGGTGGCCTGGCGCGACACCACCCAGGTCGCCTCGGGCCTGCCCGGCGACATCCCCGCCCAGCGCTTGTGGGTGTCGCACTCCTACACCGACCAGCCGCCGCGCAATCTGGTCCGGATCGACGACGCACGCCGCACCCGCGCGCTGCCCAACCACGTCGTCACCGGCATGACCGGCCTGGAGGAGGCCCTCGACGCGCTCGTCGGCCGGCTCGGCGGCGACTTCGCTCAGATCGGTACGAACTCCCGGTCCAACCTGCGCAAGTTCATCACCGAGGAGCTGCCGAGCCGGCTGCGGGAGGCGACGGACAAGGGCATCGACCGGGTCATCGACGTGGACGGCAAGCCCCGGGCCCGCATCAAGGTCAAGACCGAGGTCGTCCTGGTCGCGAGCCGCCCGGTCGGCGGGCCGAGCAACCAGGAGTGGGAGGAGGAGGTGCTGGTCGACTTCGCCGCGTCGCCCGGCGGGGTCTCCTCGGGCGGGTCGCTGGAGGCCAACTCCTCGGCCGGGCTGAACGTCCCCGGGCTGCAGGCGGTCGACATCATGGCGGGGTACGACCCGGCGATCGGCCCCCGGGTGAAGGGGACGCGGTCGGCGTCGCAGACGTACTCGGCGACGGCGAACGGCCAGGCCATCCATCCGACCGTGCTCAGGTTCACCCGGCCCACCCAGGGCTACCGGCTGGAGCTGCGGCACACGTTCACCGTGGAGAAGATCGGCGAGCCGCCGGTCACGCTGCCGCCGATGCGCAGCGACGCGCTCGTGCGCATGCAGGAGCGCCTCGCCTACCGGTTCGGCCTGCCCGTGGACGCCGCGGCGCGGATCCACGTGAACGGCAAGGTACTGACCGATGCCGACGGCAACGACGTCTTGCGCGGCGACCCCCTGCCGGTGCCGATCAAGGGCCGCAAGACCGAGCTGCCGGAGGTGATGGGCGACGGGCCCGGGCAGATCCGCGGCGCGGGCCCTGGCATCGTGCACGAGATCTTCGGGATGGACGACGTCGCCGAGGACGTGCTCGGCCAGCTCGCCGACACCGGTCTGGTGCCCAGGATCGTGGACGGCGTCCCGCAATACGACTCCAACGAGCTCGTCCGCGCCAGCCAGGCGCTCAACCTCCAGGAGGTTCTCCAGCAGCTGTCCGAGCGGCGCCTGCGCACCGGCTACAGCCAGGCGGCACAGGACGGCCTCCTCATCGACCTGGTCAAGCACGGACTCAACAGCGCACCCGACCACTACACCGTGCGCGTGTCGCTGAAACAGGACTTCAGCGACCGCGGCACGTACGTCGGCCTGAGCGAGGAGGACACGAACGTCGACCTCGACATCGGCACCGACACCTCCGCGCGGGCCATCAGCCGGTCCAGGACCTACAGCGGCGGGGCGTCCGCCAGCATGGGCGACGGCCCGCCGGAGGGCCATGACGGGCTGAAGCACGAGGTCGGGGTGAACGGCGGCGGCAACATCACCCACACGGCCGGCTCCAGCACCGGCGGCACCGTCAACGTGGTGACGCTCGGGGAGACCAAGGGCGCCCTGGCGCTCATGGACGTCAAGCACAAGCTGGTCGTGGAACTCGTGCACGACGGCGAGGCGAAACTGCTGCTCTCCCGCGACGGCAAGGCGAGGATCGCGATACCCGTCGACCTCCTCCCGGTGGACGGCCCCGCCCAGAGCGCCTCGGTGGGCAAGCCGACCCGCGAGCTGATGAGCCGGGCCACGCTCCTGGCCATGGACGTGCGCGGCGCGATGGCCGCGGCGCGGCGGGTGCTGCCCGCCGGGATGCGGGAGGACTCGCCCGCCTACCACCACATCGCGGCCTTCCTCAACACGCGCAACCTGGTCTCGCACCCCGAGCTGCTGGAGAGGCCGGTCAGCAGCGACACGGCGATCCGGCCGCAGGGGGTCGCGCCCACCGAGTCGTCAGTGTCCGTGCAGGGCGAGCTCGGCGAGGCCGAGGTGATCGGCGTCGTCGACCACGTGGTCGGCAAGATCCTGTTCGGGCTGGGCAGCGCCGGGGTGTCGTGGGGCGCCTCGACCGGCCTGTCGGTCGGCAGCTCGGCCGGCCTCAGCGACCTGGACGGCGGCGGCACACAGAGCGACGGCGGCTCGCTCACGCTGCCCTCGCGCTCGGGGGGCACCTCGAACTCCACCTCCATCCTGGACATCTGGGGCACCGAGGAGCTGACGATCGAGTTCGGCCGCCAGTACGTGCTCCGCGCCGACATGGACGTCACCCTCAACGGCCAGGAGAGCCGCCCGAACGCGCTGCCCACGGAGGAGGGACGCGTCCCCGCCGGCAAGCCGGGGACCACCACCACCGAGGGCGCCGTCCTGTTCTCCATCCCCGAGTACGACGCGCTGCGCATGTACGCCGACGGTGACCTCGCACTCCCGCTGCACCTGGTCGCCGACGCCGTCGAACGCTTCCGCAACGGCAGCCTCACCCTGGACCGCACCCTCGCCGTGCCGCTCGTCCACACCTACGTCAAGGCCCTGGCCGAGGCGCGCACCCGCGGCGAGGTCCCGCCGCTCGCCAAGAGGCACAGCGCCAAGCAACTGCTGAAGCCGCTCAGAAAGGTCGCCGGACTCGCCCCCGAGGCCACGCGGGCCAAGAAGGGCGAGGAGGAGACCCGGCTCGACGAGGTGCTGAGCCAGGCCCAGGAGCAGATCCGGCGCAGCGAGGAGGTCGTGTTCGGGCCCCAATACGAGAACGGCATGGGCCTGAGCGTCGTGGAGTCGTTCGACCTGACCAACGACCAGGACGAGGACGTCAACCTGCTGGACGCGGTCCTGCACGCCGTGAACGAGGCGATGCCCGGGGCCGAGGAGAACACGCCGACCCTGCGCAGGGAGGCGAGCGTCGACTTCGCCGGCGACCGGGCGCAGATCCGCGTCCCGTCCATGTGGTCGGCCAACGGCTTCGAGAAGACGTACCACGTACAGAGCGGGCGTCCGGCGGACGGAGCCGAGGCGGTCACCGTACGGGTGCGGCTGGAGCACGCGGAAGGAGCCGACCCCCGCAAGGGCAGATTCCTCGGCCACACCTCCGACTCCGGCATCATCATCCAGCGTTACCGCTACACCGACCTGTCGCACGTCGAGGGGTACAACGGCTCCTACTCCGCCGGCGCCGACACCTCCAGCACCGACGACGGGGACGGGGGCGGCTTCGGCCTGTCCACCGATCGTGGCCGCTCCTTCTCCAGCACCAGCAACGAGCAGGGAACGCGGCTGCAGCGCATCGGCCTGTTCAACGGCCTCGACCGCGTCGAGCAGGACATGGTCCTGGTCATCGAGGTCGAGCGCAAGCCGGCCCGGATCAGGACCGCGCCGGGCGCGACCCGCAGGGCCCGCGCCGCCGCCGCGATCAAGGCCGCGGCCGAGCGGGTCCGCCGCCGTCCCAAGGCGCTCCCCGTCCGGTACGACGCCAAGCTCGTCCGCCGCCTGCCCACCGGCATGGTCAGGCCCGCGAGCGAGGACCCTGGCCCGCTCGTCACCGTGACCGACCCCCGGCGGGTCGAGCTGCACTCCGGCCACTTCGTCGAGACACTGCGGCAGGACCCCGCCAGGCCCACCCTCCTCGAGGTCGTCACCGCCCAGCTGGGCAAGATGCTGGGCCGCAACACGGTCGCAGAACGCCGGGCCGAGCTCGTCGCCAGGCTCGATCCGTCCGCGCTGATCAGCGGCTTCGAGCGGATGGCCGGGCCGGGCGGCGACATCGTCGTCCGGATGGCCAGGCAGAAGTTCAAGGACCAGGGCGCCGACGTCACGATCAGCGCCCGCCTGTCCGATCTCACCGTCGTGGCCGGGCCGTTCGACGCCGAGAAGGGCGACGTCGACAGGAAGGCCGACGCCCAGAACATCAGCGTGTCGCGCAGCCGCGTCCTGCCCGTGGCCGGGAACGCCTCCGTGAAGACCGGGCTGGGCGTCGACTACGGCACCAGGGCCGGCGAGCAGTCGTCGGAGAGCGTGAACGACCACCACGGGGCGCGGCGCGAACGCAGCAGGTTCGTGCGCGGCAAGGTCTACACCGTGCGGCTGCGGGTCGACTACGACCTCGTCTTCCAGCACGTGGCCCGGCTGCGCAACGGCGACGTGCGGCCCGTCGGCGACCCGGTCCGCATGCCGGGCGCGAGCGGCGGCGAGGTGGACGTGACCCTCTTCGCCGAGGAGCTCGAGGAGCTGCTCGATCGGATGGAGTCGGGCGTGCGCATCGGGCCCGAGTCCGACGTGTCGCACACCTTCCCGTTCGTGCCCGCCTCCGGGCGTCAGGGGCTCATCCAGGTGCTCGGCGACGCCCGCCTGGCCGCCAGGGAACGCGGGGCGGCGGCGGTCGTCGCGGTACGCGAGCCGGACGGCCTGCACCGTTACGTCGCCTACCCCGACGGCAGGATCACCAGCCGCACCCCCGACGGAGGCTTCGCCGAGGCGTTCTCCACCCTTCCGCCCGGCCTGCTGGAGGCCGCGGACCAGCTCCGCAACCCCCGGCTGGACCTGCGGCAGGTCTTCCTGACCTCGGAAGTGGAGGGCACGTTCGCCGACCAGCTCACCGCCACGCTCCGCGACGGCGGCGCCGTCACGCCCGCGCCCGGCGCGCCCGCCTGGCCCGCCGCCAGCGGGCC
>NZ_BAAAMU010000233.1:0-7416 GCF_039529435.1 Nonomuraea maheshkhaliensis | reverse complement strand
TGCGCGCTGGAGGGGGCGGCGGGGGGCGCGGCCGAGCTGCGGGCCTGGGCCGTCCGGGCTCCCGATGAGGTCACGGCCGAGCAGAACGTCGTCGGCCTGCACGCCGCCCGCCGCGCCGTGCGCCTGAGCGGCTCGGCGGAGCCGCTGGTCGAGCCGCTGGTGATCGAGGTGGACACCCCGCCGACGATCGCCGTGGGCGACGTGCCGTGGGGGGTGGGCCCGTGGCTGCCCGAGGCGGAGATCGTCCGGGTCAAGCCGGCCGCGGCCGACGTGGCCGGGCTGCTGGCCAAGGCGGTGAACCGGTCGCTGGTCGTCGTGGTCAAGGACGCCCATCGGCACCATGAGAGCAGGAACCTGCTGTCGGCGCTGGTGGCGGCCCGGCCCGACACGACCGTGATCGAGATGGGGCTGCCCGTGTGGCGGCCCGACAGCGCGGCCTACATCGCGACGTACGGCGCCGCCCGTGCCAACGCCCAGGCGGCCGTGGAGCTCCTCACCGCCTGAGCCGGGCACCGGCACACCCGGCATCCTGTTGTGGCCCGCAGGGCGTGTCCTGGGTCCCTGTCAGCGGGTCCCTGTCAGCGGGTTCCTGTCAGCGGGTCGCCGTCAGCGGGGTTCTTTCGTCGAACGAGGCGCGCGTCGGGCGGGATGCCCGTCGCCGGGTGCCCGTCAGGCCAGGAGCTCCTCGCGGGCCTGGTCCAGGGCCGCGAGGACGGCGCCGCGCAGCACCGGGTTGCCCTCCGTCACCGTCGTCGTGACCACCTGGGGCCGTACCGGGCAGATCCCGGCCACGGCCTCCTCCACCCGGGACGTCAGCGCCGACCCGCCGGCGAGCCCCACCTCCCCGGCCAGCACCACCAGGCCGGGATCGAGGACCACGCACACCGCCGCCACCCCGAGCGCCAGCCGGTGCGCGATCTCGTCGAGCAGCGGCTCGCCCTCGGCGCCGGCGGCCACGGCGACCTTGACGGCCTCGGTGGCGCTGCTGGCCGCGAAGCCGTAGCCCTGGGCCAGCTCGGTCACCGCCTCGGCGCTGACCAGCGACTGCAGGCCGCCCGCCAGCGACGGCAGCCGCCCGGGCAGGGTGCGGATGTCCTCCGGCAGCGGCACGCCCGGCACCGGCAGGTAGCCGATCTCCCCCGCGCTGCCGGAACGCCCCCGGTGGAGCCGGCCGCCGAGCATGATGGCCAGGCCGAGCCCGCGGCTCGCCCACAGCAGCACGAAGTCGTCGGCGCCCTGGGCGGCCCCGTCGGCGCGCTCGGCGATGGCGGCGAGGTTGACGTCGTTCTCGATCGTCACCTCGCGCCGCAGGTCGCCGGCCAGGGCCTCGTGGATGCCCTCGTGCCAGCCGGGCAGGTCGAAGGAGAAGCGGATGTCGCCGCTGCGCGGATCGACCACGCCGGGGGTGCCGATCACCACGCCGCGCAGCCGGGAGATGCTGATCCTGGCGCCGCGGCAGGCCTTGGCGATGGCGCCGTGCACCACGGAGACGGGGTCGTCGTGCCCGTCGGGATCGACGGTGACCTCGGCGATCGTCCGGCCGTGGATGTCGGCCACGGCCGCGGAGAGCCGTTCAGGGCCGACCTCAAGGCCGGCCACGTAGGCGCTGGAGGCGATCACCGAGTAGAGGGCCGCGTTGGGCCCGCGCCCGCCGGCCTGGGTGCCCACCACCTCGACCAGGCCGCGCTCCTCCAGCCTGGCGAGGGTCTGCGAAGCCGTGACCTTGGACAGGCCGGTCAGCTCGCCGATCTGCCCGCGTGTCATGGGACCGGTGGCCAGCAGCAGGTCGAGCGCGGCCCGGTCGTTGATCTCCCTGAGCAGTCCGGGCACACCAGGGCGTCGCTCCGCGCTGTATCCCACCGTGAATCCCACCGTCAAAATCGAAAAGGTTGTTGGAAGTTTAGCGCTCCGGCTCTTGCGCGCCGCGTCAGGCGAACACGAGGATGCCTCATGACCATCCCGCGTGGCCATGCCGTCATGCTGGCGCTCGGCATCGTAGTCCTGTTCGACGTCCTGCGGGTCTTCCTGCCCTCTTTGATCACGCTGTTCGGCCGCGCGGGCGAGACGCCCGCGGAGCTGATGGGCCTGTACGCCGCCGCCTGGTTCATCCTCCCCTTCCTGGCCCTGCTGTCAAAGCCGCGCCACGCCCTGGTCGCCGGTGCGGCCGGGCTGGTCGCGGCGCGGCTACTGCTCCAGGCGGGCGTGAGCCAGCTCCACGTCTCCTCCGCCGGAGTCACGGCCGGCCTCGTCCTCCTGTACGGCTGCGCCTGCGCGGTCCCCCGCAGGGCCGTGCCGGTCGGCATCATGGGCGGCATCGCGCTGTCGTCCCTCGTCCACCTGCTGCTGGACGGGGTGGACCTGGTCTGGCGGGCGGGCCCGCTGCCCTGGGCGGCCACGCTCGCGCTGTGCCTGGCCCTGTTCCTGGCGCTGCTCTCCACGCCGCGCACGCAGGGCGCGCCCGCTCCCGCGCGGGTCTGGTTCCTCTTCGGGCCCGCGCTGCTGCTGGCCGGGATGGCGGCCACGTCGTGGGCCAAGCCGGAGCAGGGCCCCGAGCCGCTCGGCACGCTCGCGCTCACCTCCGGCCTGCTGACGCTGACGCTGGTCGCGGCGACCGCGGCGGCGCTGGGCCCGGCCACGTCCCCGCTGATCGAGCTCGGGCTGGGCATCGCGCTCGTCGCGATCACGGTGGTCACCTACCTGCCGGGTGCCGGGGTTCCGGGGCTGTCGATCGGGTTCCTCGGCAGCATGCTCGCCGCGGCCGGCACCGGGCCCGCGGGGCGGCGCCAGGGCCTGGCCCTGCTCTGCGGCGGCCTCGTCTTCCTCGTCGGGACGTTCGCCTACTACGCGGCCTACGACCTCGACCTCGGCGTGCCCAACTCCGTGGTGCCCGTGGCGGTCTCCGTGCTGGTCGCCGCGGTGGCCGTGGTGCCGCGGCTGGTCCGCGACCCGCCCGTGGAGCTGCCCGCCCGCCGCCGGACCCTACCCGCCGCCCTGGCCGCCGCGCTCGTGCTGGTGCCGCTGGTGGTGGCCGTCTCCTGGCAGCCCGCGCCCGCCGTGGCGGCCCGGCGCTCGGACGACCTCACGCTGATCGCGTACAACATCAGGATGGGGTTCGGACTGGACGGGCGGCTGTCGCTCGACCGCATCGCCTCGTGGGCCGCCGCGCGGCGGCCCGACATCGTCCTGCTCAGCGAGGTGGACCGGGGCTGGCTGCTCAACGGCGGGCACGACGACCTGGACCGGATCGCGCGCGGCCTGGGCATGCGCCACTACTTCGCGCCGGCGGCCGACAACGTCTGGGGCGACGCGCTGCTCACCAACCTGCCGGTCAAGAGCGTGCGGTCGTACGGGCTGGGGCGGCACGGCTATCCCACGGAGGCGCAGGCGCAGGCCGCGGTCGTCGAGGTGAACGGCAGGGAGGTCGGCGTGGTCAACA
Source organism: Nonomuraea maheshkhaliensis (assembly GCF_039529435.1). Lineage (NCBI taxonomy): Bacteria > Bacillati > Actinomycetota > Actinomycetes > Streptosporangiales > Streptosporangiaceae > Nonomuraea > Nonomuraea maheshkhaliensis. The sequence goes on along the minus strand of NZ_BAAAMU010000233.1, from coordinate 3,980 downwards.
CCCACCTCCAGGCACCCGCCGGGCAGGCTCCCGAGGTCGCCGCCATCGTGCGCGACCTGGCCGCGAGCCGGCCGGTGATCCTGGCCGGCGATCTGAACATCACGCCGGACGATCCCGAGATGCGCGTGCTGCTCGCGGCGGGGCTGTCGGACCCCCTGAAAACCCTGGGCGATCCGCCCACCTCGCCCGCCGGCAGGCCGGTGGGACGGATCGACCACGTGCTGATCAGCGCGGGTTTGACGGCCGTTTCGGCCCAGGTACCGCGGCTGCCGTATTCAGATCACCTGCCCGTTCTGACGACCTTGCGCCTAACCAGTGTTGACCAGGAGGGATAATCGAGAACATGCGCCTATCCGCTCGTGTCGACTACGCCCTTCGCGCCGCCGCCGAACTCGCCGCAGCCGGTGCGGGCCCGACCACTGTGGGCGAGCTCGCCAAGGAGCAGGACATGCCGCCCAAATACCTGGAGAACATCCTGCTCCAGATGCGCCGCGCCGGGCTCGTACGCGGCCAGCGCGGCCCCGAGGGCGGCTACGTGCTGGCCCGGCCCGCCGCCGAGATCTCCCTGGCCGACGTCATCAGGGCGGTGGACGGCCCGCTGGCCAACGTCCGCGGCGAGCGGCCCGAGCACGTCGGCTACCGGGGGCCCGCCGAGTCGCTGCAGCAGGTGTGGATCGCGCTGCGGGCGACGGAGCGCTCGATCCTGGAGGAGGTCACGCTGGAGCAGGTGGCCTCGGGAGCGCTGCCCGAGCGCATCCGCGTGCTCGCCTCCGACCCCGCCGCCTGGGACTGACCCCTCCCCCGGCCCTCCGCCTGAGACAGACCCCTTCCTGGCCCCGGCGACCCGGCGTCACTTCCTCGTGTACCAGAAGGGGACCCTGTCGATCGTGGACGCGGGGCCGGTGGCCAGGGTCCGCACCGTCCGGCCGGTCTCGTCCGCGATGACGACGTCGAAGTCGTCGCCGGAGCGTATGGTGACCAGCAGATGGCGCTCGTCCAGCCAGCCGCGGAAGGTGGCCCCCTTCCCCAGCCGGGCCTCGCCCTTCTTGGCGCCGCTCGTCTCGTCGAGGAAGCAGACGTCGCGCGCGTTCCCCGGGCACTCGGTGCCGAAGACCGTGCCGATCGGCGTACGCACGGCTCCGCCCGGCGAAAGCTTCCCGGCGAATTCGCGCAGCCGCCCGCCCTGAAGGTCCAGCGCCCTGATCACCTCGCCGGTCGCCTGGTACAGAACGCTGTCGCCGGAGCCCCACGCGAACCTGGTCTCGGCCGCGTCCGTCACCTCGACGGCCTTGACGTCCCCCGCGACCACGTCGATCACCGCGAACCCCTGGGCCTTGCCCTTCTCGTCGGCGACCGTCGCGAGCAACCGCCGCCCGTCGGCGGACCAGACCGGCTCGAACAACGTGGCGGGCTTGTCCACCGTGCGCAGCTCCCGGTCCTGGCCGGTGGCCCGGTCGCGGATCCGGATGAACTCGAAGCCGGTGCGCCGGAAGCGGGTCACCGACAGCGAGGCCACGTACCGGCCGCCCGGGGACATGATCGGCTCCTCCCAGGCGCCGAAGAAGCCGAAAGCCCCGGTGGCGGGGTCGCGCGTGTAGGTGGCGTAACCGCCCTCCTCGCGCTCGTCTCGGTAGGAGGAGACCCAGAGGGGGTCGGCGGGGTTCTCGTGCAGCGTGATCCCGGTGCCGGGGATCTTCACCTCGGTGGTGGACGTGCGCGCCATGTCCCCCGGGCGTGGAGTGGGCAGTGGTGCCGTTGCCGGCGCGGTGGCGGCGGGCGGTCGTGCCCCCGGCTGGGGCCGTGGGAACAGCAGCAGCGCCGCCGCGGCGGCGGCCAGCGCGGCGAGCACCGCCCCCGCCACCAGCGGCCATCTCCTGCGCCGCCCCACAGCCGCCGGGTCCTGCTCCCCGGCCTCCGGCTCCTGTCCTCCGCCCGACCGTACTCCGCGGCCCGGCCGCAGCCCGCCGCCCGACCGCGGAGCGCCGTCCGGCGGGGCCGCCGACTCCTGGCCCTCGGCCAGCAGTTCGCCCTGGTGGCGCGGCGTCCGCTCGGGAACGGGGTGCCCGAGCAGGGTGAGCAGCGCCTGCGCGGCCGTGGGCCTGGCCGTGGGGTCCTTGGCCAGGCAGCGGGCGGCCAGCTCGCGCAGGTCGCCGTCAAGCGCGCCGAGGTCGGGCTCCTGGTGCAGGATCCGGGTGATCAGCGCGGCCACGTCGCCGCTGCCGAACGGCGCCTCGGCGGTGGCGGCGGCCACCATGGTCGAGGCCCAGGCGAACAGGTCCGCGGCCCGCCCCACCGGCCGGTCGGCGAACTGCTCCGGCGCCATGTACGGCGGCGTCCCCACGAGCTCCCCGCCGGCCTCGGTCTCCTCCAGGGCCCGCGAGATGCCGAAGTCGATCACCCGGGGCCCGTCCCTGCTGAGCAGCACGTTGCCCGGCTTGAAGTCCCGGTGCACCACCCCGGCCTGGTGGATCGCGGCCAGCGCGGTCAGCGTCCCGATCGCCAGCCGCCGCAGCTCCGCCCCGCGCAGCGGCCCTCTGTCCGTGATCACACTCGCCAGGGAGGGGCCGTCGACGTACTCGCTCACCACGTACGGCATGCCGTCGAGCTCGCCGCTGGTCAGCACCTGCGCGGTGCAGAACGCCTTGACCCGCCGCGCGTACCCGACCTCCTGCCGGAAGCGCGAGCGGGCTTCGGCGTCGTCCAGCTCCGCCCCCAGCATCTTGATCGCCACCCGGCCGCCGCCGGGCGACTCGCCCAGGTAGACGACGCCCTGCCCGCCCACGCCGAGCCGCCCGACCACGCGGTGCTCCCCCACCTGGACGGGATCGTGCGCGAGCAGCGGCCTCACGATCGCGGCACGCGGGCGAACTGGAGCAGCACCGGCCTCTCCGTCGCCAGGTCGGCCAGCACCCGCTTGGCTTTGCCGGTGAGGTCGATGATCCTGATCTGCTGGGTGTTCTTCTTCTTGCCCGGATCCTGCACCATCAGGTGTTTCTCGTTGAACCAGCCGAGAAAGGAGCCCTTGTCGTCACCGAAGGCGACCGTCGCCTGCCGTGCCCCGCTCGCGAGATCCCACACGCACAGCTCCTTGCCGTTCGGGCATACGGTGGCCAGCCGCTTACCGGACGGCGAGAACCACTCGCCGCCGCGCGGCAGGCCCACCCAGTGCATGGTCTTGGTGACCTCGCCGGACATGTCGTAGAACTCGATCCCGGAGTTCTTGCCGTCCCAGAACCCGCGCACGATCGTGCCGTCGGGGGCAAAGTTGTAGGCCAGGGAGGAGTTGTCGGTGTATTCGGTCTCGACGTGCACGGCCTTCCTGGTGGCCAGCTCGATCACCACGAACCCGACCAGCCGCTGCTCCTTGTCCTGGTTGTAGACCGATACCAGCAGCCTGCCGCCATCCCTGGACCAGACGGGTGTCAGGCCCTGCAGGGGCTTCTTGACGGTGCTGACGACGAAGGACTCTCCGGTGGACATCCGGACGAACCTGATCTGGTCCAGCTCGGAGGTCTGGAACTTGAGCATGGGGTTGAGCGCCACCCAGTCGCCGCCGGGAGACAGGAGGGGCTGCTCATAGTTGCCCATCTCCTTGAACTCCCCTCCGGGCCGCCGCGCGTAGCCGGAGTACTTGCCCCCCGAACCCAGGTAGGAGACGAGCCGCACCCCGTCGTCGGGATGCTCGTGCAGGGTCACGCTCGCGTCCTTCAGCTTCGTGTCGGTCACGCCCTTCTTCTCCACGTCGTCCGACGGCGCCTCGGTCTGGACCGAGGTGATCGTGGGCGTGGGGGCGGCGCCGGGCGCGGGCGTGACGGCGCTCGTCGGCTTGGCGGCGGTGGCGGCCGCACCCCTGGTCGCGGGGCGGTCGCCGGCCAGGACCTGGAACCCCGCGGCCGACACCAGCGCCCCGGCGGCGACGGCGGCGGCCAGGGCGAGCACGCCGCGGCCCCTCCACGGCGGCGGGGTCGCGGCGGGCGGCG
>NZ_BAAAMU010000232.1:0-7484 GCF_039529435.1 Nonomuraea maheshkhaliensis | reverse complement strand
CCTTGACGTACACCTTCCACGAGCACGAACCCGTGCAGTTCACGCCGTGCGTCGAACGGACCACCTTGTCGTGGCTCCACCGGTCCCGGTAGAAGGCGTCCGCCTGCCGGCCGCCCACCTGGTGCAACGACCGCAGATCCGGCGACACCGCGCCCGGCCGCAGGTGCCGGCCCAGCTTGAGCAGCGCGTCGCTGACCGGACCGTCGATTCCTGTCATATTCGTCCCTTCGGTCGTGATCAGCTGCTGGCGACGCCGTAAGCGTGGAACTGGGCGTGCACGCGGTCCAGCAGCTCCTGGCCGGGCGGTGCGGTGCCGGCGAGCGGGAAGCGCAGGCCGAGCCGCTCGTACTTGCCGATGGCCATGCGGTGGAAGGGCAGCACGTCCACCCGTTCCACGTTGCCGAGCCCGGCCACGAAGCGGGCCAGCGCGTCCACGTTCTCCGGCGCGTCCGTCAGCCCGGGGACCAGCACGAACCGCACCCACGTCGGCCGGCCCAGCTCGGCCAGCCGGCGGGCGAAGCGCAGGGTCGGTCCGACGGGGCCGCCGGTGACGCGCCGGTAGGTGGCCGGGTCGTAGGACTTGATGTCGAGCAGGACCAGGTCGGTGTCGGCGAGCAGGGAGTCGGTGGCGCGGACGCCGAGCAGGCCCGAGGTGTCCAGGGCGGTGTGCAGGCCGCTTTCGTGGCAGCGGCGCAGCACCTCGGCGGTGAAGCGGGGCTGCAGCAGCGGTTCGCCGCCGCTGACGGTCACCCCGCCGCCGGCGACGGAGATGAAGCGCCGGTATTTGCCGATCTCGGCCATGATCTCGTCGGTGCTGACCTGGCGGCCGTCGCGCATCCGCCAGGTCTCCGGGTTCTGGCAGTACTGACAGCGCAGCGGGCAGCCCGCGGTGAACAGCACGAACCGGGTGCCGGGGCCGTCCACTCCGACCGACAGGTCCCACGAGCTGACCGCCCCGTTCATGTCGAGCCGTGGAAGGTGCGGCTGACGACGTCGCGCTGCTGCTCGGGGGTGAGACGGACGAAGTTGACCGCGTAGCCGGAGACGCGGACGGTGAGCTGCGGGTAGCGCTCGGGGTGTTCCATGGCGTCCAGGAGCACGGCGCGGGTGAGCACGTTGACGTTCATGTGGAAGCCGCCCGCGTCGAAGTATCCGTCCAGCACCCCGGCCAGGTTCGTGACGCGCTCCTGAAGGGTGCGGCCGAGCCCGTCGGGGGTGGCGGTGCTGGTCAGCGAGATGCCGTCGAGGGCCTGGTCGTAGGGGATCTTGGCGACCGACAGCGCGGAGGCGATCATGCCGTGGCGGTCGCGGCCGTTCATCGGGTTGGCGCCCGGGGCGAACGGCTCACCGGCCCGGCGGCCGTCGGGGGTGTTGCCGGTGTGCTTGCCGTACACCACGTTCGAGGTGATCGTCAGGACGGACTGGGTGTGCTCGGCGTCCCGGTAGGCGCGGTGTTCGCGGATCTTGCTCATGAACGAGCGCACCAGCTCGACGGCGATGGCGTCGGCGCGGTCGTCGTTGTTGCCGTAGACCGGGAAGTCGCCGTCGACCGCGTAGTCCACGGCCAGCCCGGTCTCGTCGCGGATGACCCTGACCCTGGCGTGCTTGACGGCGGACAGGCTGTCGGCGGTGACGGACAGGCCGGCGATGCCGCACGCGAGGGTGCGCTTGACCGGGTGGTCGTGCAGGGCCATTTCCAGGCGCTCGTAGGCGTACTTGTCGTGCATGTAGTGGATGATGTTGAGCGCGTTGACGTAGGTGCGGGCCAGCCAGTCCATCATCCGGTCGAGCGCCTTGGTGACCTCCTCGTAGTCGAGCACGTCCCCGGTGACCGGCGGGTACGCGGGCCCCACCTGCTCGCCGGTGAGCTCGTCGCGGCCGCCGTTGATGGCGTAGAGGAGCGTCTTGGCCAGGTTGACGCGGGCGCCGAAGAACTGCATCTGCCGGCCGACCGGGGCGGCGGAGACGCAGCACGCGATGGCGGTGTCGTCGCCGGTGCGCGGGCGCATCAGCTCGTCGCTCTCGTACTGCAGGGCGCTGGTCTCGATCGACAGGGTCGCGCAGAACCGTTTGAACGGCTCGGGCAGCCGCGGGGACCAGAACACGGTCAGGTTGGGCTCGGGGGCGGGGCCGAGGTCGCGCAGCGTCTGCAGGTAGCGGAAGCTCGTCCGGGTCACCAGCGGCCGGCCGTCCTGCCCGATGCCGCCGATCGACTCGGTCACCCAGGTGGGGTCGCCGGAGAAGAGCTGGTCGTACTCGGGGGTGCGCAGGAAGCGGACGATCCGCAGCTTGATCACGAAGTCGTCCACGAGCTCCTGCGCCCGCTCCTCGGTGATGCGGCCTTCGGCGAGGTCGCGTTCCAGGTAGACGTCCAGGAACGTGGAGGTGCGGCCCAGGGACATGGCCGCGCCGTTCTGCTCCTTGACGGCGGCCAGGTAGGCGAAGTACAGCCACTGGATCGCCTCGCGGGCGGTTGTGGCCGGCCGGGAGACGTCGTGGCCGTAGGAGGCGGCCATCACCTTCAGCTCGTCCAGCGCCCGGAGCTGCTCCGACAGTTCCTCCCGGTCCCTGATGACCGCGTCGGAGGCGTCGGCGTCGTCCAGGGAGCGCAACTCGGCCCGCTTGCCCTCGATCAGCCGGTCCACGCCGTAGAGGGCGACGCGGCGATAGTCGCCGATGATGCGGCCGCGGCCGTAGGCGTCCGGCAGGCCGGTGATGACGCCGGAACGGCGGGCGGCCAGGATCTCGGGGGTGTAGGCGTCGAACACGCCGTCGTTGTGGGTCTTGCGGTACTTGGTGAAGACCTCCTTCACCGCCGGGTCGAGCCGGTGGCCGTACGCGGCCAGGCTCTTCTCCACCAGGCGCAGCCCGCCCGCGGGCATGATGGCCCGCTTGAGCGGCGCGTCGGTCTGCAACCCGACGATCAGCTCGCGGTCCCGGTCGATGTAGCCGGGCGCGTGGGCGGTGATGGACGACGGTGTCTTCGCGTCCACGTCGTACACGCCGCGCCGCCTCTCCTCCGGGAACAGGGCGCTCACCTTCGCCCACACGGCCAGGGTCCGCTCGGTCGGGCCGGACAGGAAGCCCTCGTCGCCGGTATAGGGCGTGTAGTTGGCTTGAATGAAGGCCCGGACATCCATCTTGCTCCGCCAGGCCGTGCCGTGAAAGCCGCGCCACGCTGACAACACGGTCGCCGTCATGGTTCCCCCTTCGCGTCGAATGCCCGCTTTCACCCTCCTGGATCCGAGCGGCGGCCACCGCGGTCGAAAGGCACCGGCGAAGAGGACCAAAGGCACTACTTCCCTGGTCCTTCTCCCGCGGCGCCCCTCCGCCTCCCGGTGGCAGGATCGGGACCAAAGTCCCGGTGGGGCGGGTCGCACGGCCCTGGGGAGCGGCCCGGTGCGGGAGCAGCCTGACTGGCATGGACGTTCTGGATCTCTCCCGCTGGCAGTTCGGTGTCACCACCGTCTACCACTTCCTCTTCGTGCCGCTCACCATCGGCCTGTCGATCATCGTGGCCGGACTGCAGACCGCCTGGCACCGGACGAAGAAGCCGGAGTATCTCCGATTGACCCGGTTCTGGGGACGGCTGTTTCTGATCAACTTCGCCATGGGCGTGGTGACCGGCATCGTGCAGGAGTTTCAGTTCGGGATGAACTGGAGTGACTACAGCCGCTTCGTCGGAGACGTGTTCGGAGCGCCGCTGGCCATGGAAGGGCTCATGGCGTTCTTCCTGGAGTCCACCTTCCTCGGCCTGTGGATCTTCGGCTGGGACAGACTGCCACCCCGGGTGCATCTCGCCACGATCTGGCTGGCCGCCATCGGCACCAACATCTCCGCCTACTTCATCCTCGCGGCCAACTCCTGGATGCAGCACCCGGTCGGCTACCGGATCAGCAACGGCCGCGCCGAGCTGACCGACATCTGGGCCGTGCTCACCAACTCCACCACCCTGGTCACCTTCCCGCACGTCATCTTCGGCGTCTTCCTGACCGCCGCGGCCTTCGTGCTCGGCGTCAGCGCCTGGTTCCTGCTGAAAAAGCGGGACACGCCGCTCTTCCGCACCTCAGCGCGGCTGGCCCTGGTCGTCGCCCTCGTCTCGGCCGTGGGCGTGTCGTTCTCCGGCCACTGGCAGGCGCAGATCATGACCGAGCAGCAGCCGATGAAGATGGCCGCCGCGGAAGCCCTGTGGGAGGACGAGAGCTCCGCCGGCTTCTCCCTGTTCGCCGTCGGCGACGTCGAGAACGGCCGCAACCACGTCAACCTGCAGATCCCGTACGGCCTGAGCCTGCTGGCCACCAACACCCTGGACGGCGAGGTCGAGGGCATCAACGACATCCAGGCCCGGTACCAGGCGCTGTACGGCCCGGGCGACTACCGGCCGGTCGTGGGCCTGGCGTACTGGTCGTTCCGCCTGATGATCGGCTTCGGCGCGCTGTCGGCGCTGCTCGCCGCGGCCGGGCTCTGGCTGACCAGGCGCGGCCGGCTTCCCGCGGGGCGGTGGGCCTACCGGCTGGCCATCGCCGGGATCGGCCTGCCCTTCCTGGCCAACACCCTGGGCTGGATCTTCACCGAGATGGGCCGGCAGCCGTGGACGGTCTTCGGCCTCATGCGCACCGCCGCCGCGGTCTCGCCGACCGCGGACGTCGCCTCGGTGGCCATCACCCTGGCCGGCTTCACCCTGGTCTACGCCGTGCTGGCGGTCATCGAGGTACGCCTGCTGGTCAAGTTCATCCGCATCGGGCCGCACGAGCAGACGGAGCCGGAAGCCCCCGTCCCCGCCCTGAGCTACTAGAAGGACATCCCCGTCATGGAACTGACCACTGTCTGGTTCGTCCTCATCGCCGTGTTGTGGACCGGGTACTTCCTGCTGGAAGGATTCGATTTCGGCGTCGGCATCCTGCTGCCGTTCCTCAGCCGGGACGAGGCCGACCGGCGCGTCATCGCCACCTCGATCGGCCCGGTGTGGGACGGCAACGAGGTGTGGCTGCTGGTGGCCGGCGGGGCGACGTTCGCCGCCTTCCCCGAGTGGTACGCCACCCTGTTCAGCGGCTTCTACCTGCCGCTGTTCCTCATCCTGCTGGCGTTGATCGCCCGCGGCGTGGCCCTGGAGTACCGGAGCAAGTCCGACCGCACGCGCGGCTGGGACCGGGCCTTCTTCTGGGGATCGCTCGGCCCCGCCTTCCTGTGGGGCGTGGCGTTCGCGAACATCGTGCGCGGCGTGCCGCTGGACGCCGGCCACGAATACACCGGCACCCTGCTCACCCTGCTCAACCCGTTCGCGCTGCTCGGCGGGCTGGCCACGCTGCTGCTGTTCACCCTGCACGGCGCGGTCTTCCTCGCCCTGCGCACCACGGGCGAGCTGCGCCTGGGCGCGGCGCGGATGGCCAAGAGCCTCTTCCCGGCGGCGCTCGTGGTGGTGATGGCGTTCCTGCTGTCCGCCGGCGGCTCGCGGCCTGCCTGGTGGGGGGCGGTGGCGCTGGTCGCGCTCGGCCTGCTCGGCGCGCTCGTCGCGACGCTGCGCGGCCGCGACGGCTGGGCCTTCACCGCGAGCGCGGTGGCCGTGGTCGCGCTGGTGGCGGCCCTGTTCATCGGGCTGTTCCCGAACGTGCTGCCCGCGCTCGACCCGGCCAACAGCCTGACCGTGACCAACGCCGCCTCCTCGCCGTACACGCTCACGGTGATGACCTGGGTGGCGGGAATCTTCACGCCCGTGGTGCTGGCCTACCAGGCGTGGACGTACTGGATCTTCCGCCGTCGCCTCACCGGAGCGCCCGCGAGGGGATGACGCCGGACCTGCTGTTCCGCGACAAGACAACCCGATGGGAGGCGCGTGATGGACGCGCTGGTCGTGTACGAATCGATGTTCGGCAACACCGAGGAGATCGCCAAGGCGATCGCGGAGGGGCTCTCCACCCGCCTGCGTACGGAGGTGGCCGAGGCCGGCCGCGCACCCGGAGCGGTGGGGGCGCAGGTCGGGCTGCTGGTGGTCGGCGGGCCGACGCACGCCTTCGCCATGAGCAGGGCCTCCACCCGCCGCTCGGCCGCCCAGCAGGCCACCGGGCCGCTGGTCTCGACCGGGAACGGCGTGCGCGAATGGCTGGCCACGCTCCGTACCTCCTCGGCCGGGCTCCGCTCGGCCGCCTTCGACACCCGCGTCGCCAAGCCGCGCATGCCGGGCTCGGCCGCGCGCGGCATCGCCAGGCGCCTGCGCCGCCTGGGCGTCATGGTCGTGGCGCCGGCGCAGAGCTTCTACGTCACGGGTACGGAGGGTCCGCTGGCCGAGGGGGAGCTGGAGCGGGCCAGGCAGTGGGGCGAGAACCTGGCGGCGTCGTTCCCGGTGGCGACGGCCTGAGCGGCTGTCTCCTGGCAGGGCCCTTCGTCCCTGACACCGGCGACCTCCGGCCCTGCACCCCGAGGGGGTGAACGCGATCAGATGAGAGTGACGAAGGAGGTCATCATGATCATCGTAGGAGTCGACGGCTCCGTGGCATCGCGGGCCGCGGTGGAGTGGGCGGCGGGCGACGCCGTGCGCAGGAGCGTGCCGCTGCGCGTCGTGCACGTGACCGACACCACCTGGTACCTGGTCGGCAGGCGCCCCGAGGCGGTCCTGCCGGCCACAGTGCACCAGGAGGGATGGCGGGTGCTGCGCGAGGCGGAGGCTCTGGTGCGTGAGCGTCACCCGGCCGCCGAGGTCACCACGTGCGAGCTGGAGGGCACGCCCGCCGAGGTGCTGCGCGAGCAGGCCGAGGGCGCGGACGAGCTGGTCGTGGGCAGCCGCGGGCTGGGCGGGTTCGCCGGTGCGCTGCTGGGCTCGGTGAGCTCGCACGTGGCCGGCCACGTCGCCTGCCCGGTCGTGGTCGTGCGGGGCGAGAACCTGCCGGTGCACGGCGAGGTCGTGGTGGGGGTGGACGACTCGCCGGAGTGCGAGCCCGCCCTGGCCTACGCCTTCGAGCAGGCGGAGCTGCGTGGCGTGACGCTGCGGGTCGTGCACGCGGTGGAGTCGCCGGCGCACGACTTCGTCCCGTCGACCGCCTACGACGTGAACGAGGTCCGCGCCATGGAGCAGCAGGCCGTGCACGACCGGGTGAAGGCCGCCGGGCACGACCACCCGCAGGTGACGGTCGTCGAGGACGTCCGGTCCGCCCATCCGGTGGACGCGCTCACCGCGGCCGCCGAGCGGGCGGATCTGCTGGTCGTGGGGTCGCACGGGCGCGGCGCGCTCGGATCGGCGCTGCTCGGCTCGGTCAGCCGGGGCGTCCTGCACCACACCCTGTGCCCCGTGGCCGTGGTCCGTTCGTGAGCCGCGCGCCTCTGCGCCGCCGCCCCCGCCCGGATGCCGGCGTCCGGGCGGCGCTCCCGTCAGTCCTTCCGGTCGGCGCGCAACCGTGCGGCCAGGGCCGCCGCCTGGGTACGGCGCTGCATGTTCAGCTTGGCCAGGAGGTTGGAGACGTAGTTCTTGACCGTCTTCTCGGCCAGGAACA
>NZ_BAAAMU010000231.1:0-7543 GCF_039529435.1 Nonomuraea maheshkhaliensis | reverse complement strand
CGATTCCGGGCCGACGCCGAGGGCGGCGAGGTGGTGGGCGAGCCGGTCGGCCCGCGCGTCGAGCTCGGCGTACGTCGTCGTCTCGCCCTCGTGCACGACCGCGGCCGCGCCGGGGGTGCGTGCCGCCTGGGCCGCGAACAGCTCCGGTACCGTCGCGGGCGGGATCTGCCCGTCCGTGGCGTTCCAGTCGACGAGCAGCTTGCGGCGCTCGTCCTGGCTCAGCACGCCCGTCTCGCTCAGCCGGATCTCCGGCTCGGCGACGACCGTCTCGATCACGCGCCGCAGCCGCTCGGCGAACAGCGCGGCCGACTCCGCCGTGAACACGTCCGCGGCCACGATCACCGAGCCGCGCAACCCGGCGGGCGCGCCGGCGGCGTCGAACAGCTCACCGGCGCTGACCTCGACGTCGAACCGCGACACCGCGCCGCCACCGCCGGGAGCCTCCGCGGCACCACCGCCGCTGGGGGCCTCAGCGACGCCTCCGGCGCGCACGCCCGGCAGGTCGACGGCCGCCTGCGCCACGTTCTGCACGGTGAGCAGCACCTGGAACAGCGGGTGGCGGGCCAGCGAGCGGTTCGGCGTCAGCTCCTCGACCAGCTTCTCGAACGGCAGGTCCTGGTGGGAGAAGGCCGACAGGTCCGTCTCCCGCACCCGCGCGAGCACCTCGCGGAAGGCGGGGTCGCCGGACACGTCGGTGCGCAGGACGAGCGTGTTGACGAAGAAGCCGACCAGGTCCTCCAGCGCGACGTCGGTGCGCCCGGCCACCACCTGGCCGATCGGGATGTCGGTGCCGGCGCCCAGCCGCGACAGCAGCACCGCCAGCGCCGCCTGCATCACCATGTACGTGGTGACGCCCGCGCCGCGCGCCACTTCCACCAGCCGCGCGTGCGTGTCAGGCGGCAGTTCGAACGGGGCACTGTGCCCCTGGTGGGTGGCGACCGGCGGGCGGGGCCGGTCGAACGGCAGCGCCAGCTCCTCCGGCGCGCCGGCCAGCGTCTCCCGCCAGTAGTCGAGCTGGCGTGCCATGACGCTGCCCGGGTCGTTCTCGTCGCCGAGCAGCTCGCGCTGCCAGAGCGTGTAGTCGGCGTACTGGACGGGCAGCGGCTCCCAGTCCGGCGCCCGCCCCGCGCACCGGGCGGCGTAGGCCAAGGAGACGTCGCGGGCCAGCGGGCCCTTCGACCAGCCGTCGCCCGCGATGTGGTGCAGCACCACGGCCAGCACGTGATCGTCCTCGCCCGCCGAGAACAGCCACGCCCTGATCGGCACCTCGGCGCCCAGGTCGAAGGCGTGCTCCAGCACCTCGCCGGCCGGTCCGGCCAGGTCGGCGGACGGGGGCAGCTCGACGAGGGTGAGGTCCCAGTCGAGGTCGTCCATGCCGAGGATGCGCTGGTACGGCTCGCCGTCGGCCACGCCGATCACCGTGCGCAGCACCTCGTGCCGTTCCAGGACGTCACGCAGCGCGGTGGCCAGCGCCCGCTTGTCCACCCGGCCCGTCAGCCGCAGCGCCACCGGGATGTTGTAGGTCGCGCTCGGGCCCTCAAGGCGCTCGATGAACCACAACCGGCGCTGTGCGAATGACAACGGAATCATCAAGACCCCTTTTGCTCACGTTGCCCAGTGACGTTCTCGGGGCGGGCGGAAATGCCGCCGAAACGAAATTCAGCGGATCAGTGAATCGGTAGATCGGCGAGGTGAATCTGTGAGTCGGCGAATCGGCGCGGAAAAACGGGCGGAGTGGCGAAAGTGCGCATCACCGGCCCGAGCAGTGCCGTTTTCGCCACGGCCCACTATGGCCTACGCCTCGCCGGATGAACAATGCCGCGCATTCCTCCCGCCCGCCCGTGGCGTTCAACTGCGCCGGAGCCGCGGTTGAACGCCCGCGGAAGGCCCGGGGAGGCCAGGGAGGCGGGGAGGCCCGGGGAGGCTCAGTCGCCGCCCGCGGCCGTCATGACGGCCGCGGCGGGCGTCTCGGACACAGCGGGCGTGCCGGGCGCGAGGGGCGCGTCCGGTGTGTCCGGCATGTCCTCGGGGTCGCGCAGGCCGAGCCAGTCCAAGGCGTCGTCGAGGTCCGCCGTGGCGCGGATGGCCGCGCGTTCCTCATGCGTGAGGAAGCCCTCGGCCACCACGTGGTCGAGCATGGCGATCAGCGGGTCGAAGAAGCCGCCTTGATTGATCAGCACGACGGGTTTCTCATGGAGGCGCAACTGGTTCCAGGTGGCCACCTCCATCAGCTCGTCCAGCGTGCCGAGCCCGCCGGGCAGGACCGCGAACCCGCTGGACAGGCGGTACATGAGGGCCTTGCGCTCGTGCATGGACCTGACCACGTAGATGTCACCGCCGGCGAGGTCCGGCCGCTCCCGCTCGTACAGGTGGTGCGGGATCACGCCGGTCACGGATCCGCCGGCGGCGGTGACGGCGCCGGCGACCGCGCCCATGACGCCGAGCCCGCAGGCGCCGTAGACCAGGCCCGCGCCGCGGCGCGCCAGTGCCTCGCCGAACTGGCCGGCCACCTGGAGGTGCCGTGCGTGGGCGCCCGCGCGGGCGCCGCAGAAGACGGCGATGGACCTGCCCTGAGATGATGCTCTGCCTGCCATGTTCGTCTCCAAGCGTCAGTTCGCGTATCTCTCGTCGTAGCCGAGGACCGACTGCAGCAGCACGTTCGCGCCCGCGATCAGGTCGTCCCCTGCGCTGTGCTCCTCGGGTGCGTGGCTGATGCCGCCCCTGCTGGGCACGAAGATCATGCCGATGGGCGCGATCCGCCCGATGACCTGCGCGTCGTGGCCGGCGCCGCTGGGCAGGGTGAGGTGGCTCAGGTTCAGGCTCTCGCCGGCCGCCGCGATGACGTCGCGCAGGCCGAGGTCGCAGGAGACGGCCGGCACGCTGTTCTGGCCGGCCACGTCGATGGCCGTGCCGGTCCTCATGGCGATCTCCAGGATCTCGCCCCGCAGCCGCGCGGCGGCCTGCCGCATGGCGGACTCGGACACGTCGCGCAGGTCCACCTGCATCGTGACGATCCCGGGCACGACGTTCCAGGCGTTGGGGGCCAGCGAGAGCGAGCCGACGGTGGCCACCCGCACGGGCCCGTTGCGGCCGGCCAGGTCGCGCACCGCGAGGATCACCTGGGCGGCCGCCACGAGCGCGTCCTGGCGCAGCTCCATCGGCGTGGTCCCGGCATGGGAGGCCTTTCCGCGCACGGTGACGTCGAGGGTGGAGCGGCCGGTGATGGCCTCCACCACCCCGATGCGGACGTTCCCGCTCTCCAGCACCGGCCCCTGCTCGATGTGCAGTTCGAAGTAGGCGGCCACCTCGTCCGCGGCCCAGACGGCCTGGTCGAGCCGGCCGGGGTCGCCGCCCATCTCGGTGAGCAGGTCGGCGACCGGCCTGCCGCGGTCGTCGGCGGCGGTCAGATCGCTTTCGTCGAGGGCGCCCACCATCGCGTGCGCGCCCCACATCCCCCTGGTGCCGAACGCGCCCTCCTCATTGTTGAACGCCACCACGGCCAGCGGGTGCGACAGGAGGATGCCGTGCTCATTGAGCGCGCGGGCGACCTCGACGGCCGCGAGGACGCCGTACGCGCCGTCCAGGGCGCCGCCGTTCGGCACCGTGTCGATGTGCGAGCCGAGCATGAGAACGGGCAGGTCCTGGCGCTGTCCCGGCCGGTATCCGATGATGTTGGCCGCGCTGTCGATCCGGGTCTGGAGCCCGGCCCCGACCATGAGGTCGTGCACGAGCTTGCGCCCGCGCAGGTCCTCGTCGGTGAAGGCGAGCCTGGTGACGCCGCCGTCGGCGGTGGCGCCGATCGCGCCGAGGTCACGGATGGCGGCCAGCAGCCGGTCGCCGGCGATCCGCAGCGTGCGGCCTGGTCGCCTCGTCACGCTGTCCCTCATGACGACGACCCCTGGCCTGCCCGCCGGCTCGCCGCCGGTGAGGCCAGGCGCTCGGCCAGCTCGGCCAGGTCGCGGCCGTGCTGGATGTCGGCCACCGCCACGTCGAGGTCGAGGTCGGCGCTGATCCTGAAGGCCATCCTGGTGGCCAGGATGGAGTCGCCGCCCAGATCGGCGAAGTTGTCGCATACGCCTATCGGCTCCACGCCGAGCAGGTCCTCCCAGATGACGGCCAGCGCCGACTCGATGGGGGTGCGGGGGGAGATGAACGCGTCCGCCGCCGGTCCGCGCGGTTCCCTGGGGTCGGGCAGCGCCTTGCGGTCGACCTTGCCGTTCGCGTTGAGCGGCACGGCGTCGATGGCGTGCAGCGCCGACGGCATCAGGTAGGCGGGCACCCGCTCGGCGAGGTAGGTCATGAGCTCCTCCTCGGTCACCTCCGCGCGGGGCACGTAGTAGCCGACCAGCCGGCGGCGGGAGCCGTCGCCGAGGATGGCGGCCACGGACCTGGCCACGGCCGGGTGGCCGGCCAGCACGGACTCGACCTCGCCCAGCTCGACCCGGTAGCCGTTCAGCTTGACCTGGTCGTCGACCCGGCCGAGGAATTCGAGGTTGCCGTCCGGCAGCCATCGGCCCAGGTCGCCGGTGCGGTACATGCGGGCGCCGGCGACGTCGCCGAGGTAGGGGTCGGGCACGAAGCGGCTCGCCGTCAGCGCGGGCCGGCCGGCGTAGCCGCGCACCACGCAGGCGCCGCCGATGTAGAGCTCGCCCGCGACGCCCACAGGGGCGGGGTTCAGCGCCGCGTCCAGCACGTACATGGTGGTGTTCGGGATGGCCCGCCCGATGGGGAGCAGGTCGCGCTCGACGGGACCCTGCGTGTGGAAGACGGCGTTGCCCACCGACGCCTCCGTCGGGCCGTACTCGTTGAGCACGACCGTGCCGGGGTCCAGCCGCCGCCAGTGGGTGAGGTTGCGGCTGGGGAAGGCGTCCGCGCCGACGACGAGGGTGCCGGCCAGGTTCCTGGCCGCGGTCCTGCCGAGGGTCTCGGAGAGCAGGTCCAGGTGCCCGGGGGTCAGCTTGATGAAGGTGAACGGCGCCAGCCGCTCCAGGCGGGCCCCGAGGTCGTGCACCGGCAGCTTCTCCGGCAGCATGCAGACCCGTTCGCCCATGATCAGCGGGGTGTAGATGTTGGGCACGATCATGTCGAAGGCGAAGGAGGAGAACACCGGCGCCCCGCCGCGGCCCCGGCTCGCGTATCCCTCGACGCACCAGTGCAGGTAGTTGGCCAGGCCGGAGTGCGGCACCTGCACGCCTTTGGGCCGGCCGGTCGAGCCGGAGGTGTAGATGACGTAGGCCAGGTTGGCGGGGGTGGCCAGCGGGCCGAGGTCGTGAGCGGGATGGCGCTGGATGTCCGCGGCCCGCGTGTCGGTGCAGAGAACCTGCCAGTCCCCCTCGGGAAGCCGGGAGGCGAGGTGCGCTTTGGTGACGACGAGCTGGGCCTGGGCGTCGTCGAGCAGGAAGCGGAGCCGCTCCGCCGGGTAGCCGGGGTCCAGCGGCAGGTAGGCGGCGCCGGACTTGAGCACGCCGAGCAGGGTGACGATCATGTCCGCGTCCCGCTCGGCGTGCACGCCGACCACGGTCTCGGGTCCGGCCCCGAGCTCGAGCAGCTCTCTGGCCAGCCGGTTCGCCCTGGCGTTGAGCTCGGCGTAGGTGAGTTCGGCCGCGTCGCTGAGCACCGCGAGCGCGTCGGGGGTTTTGGCGGCCTGCCGCTCGATGAGCTGCTGCACGCACTCGTCGCGCGGGTAGTCGCGCACGGGCCCGTTCCAGTCGACCAGCATGCGCCGTCTCTCCGCGGCGCTCAGCGGGGAGAACGTGTCGTGCGGGCCGTCCGGCCCGGCCATCGCGGTCAGCGTGGCGAGGTAGTAGTCGCGGATCGTCAGCGCCTGCGCGTCGTCCAGCTTGCCGGAACGGTAGTCCAGCGCCAGCGTCAGGCGGCCCGAGCGGGAGTCGCGGATGAACCGGGTCGAAAGGGTGAAGTTGTTCGGCTCGACGCGGTGGGTGATCGAGACGCCGTCCTGGCCGGGCCAGGCGTCGGGGAGCGCCACGTCGCTGTACTCGAACATGGAGTCGAACAGTTCGGCGCCGCCCACGTCAGCGGTGATCCTGGCCAGCGGATAGTGGCTGTACGGGAGCATCGCCTTGGCCCGGCCGTACACCCGTCGCACCAGATCCCGCCAGCCCCCGCCCGCCACGTCCACCCGGAGCGGCAGCACGTTCAGGAAGAGACCGGCCGAGGGGCCCGGCGCGGGCGGGCGCATGGTCACTCCGGTGGCGACGTCGCCGGCGCCGGTCAGCAGGCTGATCACCTTCAGGTGCGCCGTCAGCAGCACGTCCTCGATCGGCACGCCCGCCGCGCCGCTCAGCGCGCGCAGCGCGTCCGAGAGAGCGTCCGGCACCGGTGACTCGATCGACCGGTACGCGGTGGCGTCGCAGACGCCGGTCGCCACCGCCACCCCGGACGCGGCCGGCAGGGGCGTCAGCGTGTAGCCGAGAAGGTGGTCCCGCCAGCGCTCGCCGTGCTCCGCGCCGACGGCAGCCTTCTCCGCCGCGACGAACTCGGGGAACGCCTCAGCGGGCGGGGCGGGGAGCACGGCCGCCGGGTCGGCGAGCAGGTCCGCGTAACGGCGCAGGACCTCGCCGAGCACGAGCGTCAGGCTGTGCCTGTCGAGGATCGCCTGGTGGTAGACGACGGTCCAGTGGAAATCGTCCTCCGCCCAGCGGTGCAGCACGCTGCGCAGGAGGGGCGCCTGCGCGAGGTCGAACGGGCGGCGCCGCTCGACGCCGAGCGCGACCCGCAGATGCCGCTCCCGCTCCTCCTCGGGGACGCCGCCCAGGTCGTGGACCTCGCGCCGCACCGTCGCCACCGCGTGCACGAGCTGCGTCGCCTCGCCGAAGCTGCTCAGGTCGAAGGAAGTGCGCAGCACGGCGTGCCGGTTCACCACGTCCTGGACGGCCCGGTCGAACAGCTCCAGGTCGAGCCGGGCGCCGCGCAGGCGCAGACTGCAGGCGTTGAGGTAAAGCGTCTCGCCCCCGCCCGACAGCGCGTGGTAGACGATGCCGAGTTGCAGCGCGGACATGGGATAGGCGTTCTCCACCCCGAGGGGCATTCGGGCCGGCCTGGTCGCCGACCCGTGTGCGAATGACAACGGAATCATCAAGACCCCTTTTTCTCACGTCGTCCGGTGACATTTTCGGGGGCGAACGGAAAGCCACTGAAACAGAATTCCAGCACGTCGAAGAAGAGAAAATGGCGGTGAAAGCGGGAATCACCGGCGCGGGCCGCGCCTTTATGCCGGGCTCCACTATGGCGTACCCGCCGGTGCCTGAACAATTGCCCGAATTCGGCGCCGGGCGGGGCCGTACCGGGGCAGGGCGGCGCGAGCGTTCAACTGCGCCGAGGCCGCAGTCGAACGCTCGCGGGGGACGTCGCCGTCAGCGCTCGCGCATGGGGCGCAGGGCGGGACGGGTGCTCTGCTCCTCGCCGAGTTGCCGCGCGAGACTCGCCACCGTCGGGGCGTCGAACAGGGTGCGGACCTGGATGTCCGCCCCGAGCAGGGCGCGGATGCGGCTGACCAGGCGGACGGCGAGCAGCGAGTGGCCGC
>NZ_BAAAMU010000230.1:0-7730 GCF_039529435.1 Nonomuraea maheshkhaliensis | reverse complement strand
GTGACCCTGGCCCGCTTCCCCTTCGGGCGGGTCGACGGCAGACGGGATGATCAGGCGGCCAGCGTGCGCGCGTCGCGCGGACAACACCAGATCGCGGGCTGATCGTCGTGCCATTAGCGTGCCATTAACGGCGGTAACGAGGGGTCAATCACGGTCACTCACGACCGGCCTTAGACCCAGGTCAACGCAGCTACGAGCCGAGATCCCTGCAATTCCCAAGCTGACAGCGCGGGTTCGATTCCCGTCACCCGCTCTCAGACTGAAAAGCCAGGTCAGGGATGGATTCCCGACCTGGCTTTGATCGTTCCTAGGGCTCTTTTCGATCTTCCGTGCCCGCTACGTGCCCGATCCGTCTGGATCTTGGTTGTCCGGCTTGGGTTCTTCGGGTTTCAGGGCTTCCTCGGCGAGCTTGCCGAGAGCGTCTGCGATGGCCCTGTCGCGCTCCATCGCGGTGTGCTGGTAGATCAGCGCGGCCCATGCGGGTCATCAGGTCCCGCAGAGTCGCGCCGGACTGCGCGGCGAGGGTGTTTCCGGTGTGGCGAAGGTCATGGAAATGGAAGCCGCCGAGTTCGGCCTTCTTGAGCGCTGCCGCCCAGACCCGGGTGAAGTTCGCCCGGCGGCGAGACACCGAGCCGGGCCCCGTACGCCGCCCTCGCCGTACCAACTGAACGCTCCGCCCGGGGTTGCCACGCCGCCGCACAGATGCAGCCCTACGATCGCCACTGCATGGCCGGCCGCCGAAGATGGCTGGGGGCGATCGACGATCCAGGGTTCGTTCCTCACCCTGGCTCACCGGGCAGCGTGGCTGATCATCGTATCCAGTGCGAGCGACCAACTGTGGTTCAGCGGGCCCTAATTCACTGAGGCGGTGATCCACCCATCAGTCGGGCAGCTCAAGCCCGTCAACCCACTCCGTGGCCATTAACCATGGGTCATCTTCGGGGCTGCTCAATGGGACATCTTTGGGATACGCCTGCTGGGGTTGTTTCCTTGGGATAGGAGGATGGCTGTACCAGTCGTATCCGTTGGCCCACCCATCAAACCACTCGGCCAAGGACGGCGCCGTGATCACGATTCCAACCTCGGGCGACTGCTCTTCGGGAAAGTTCCACGCGTCGCCATCCCAAAGGCAGACGGGGTTACCGGGCTGAGTGAGCGACACGTACCAGTACATGGAGCACCCGGCACCTACGAGAGGGAACCCCAGCACCTTGCTGAGATCGGGATCTTCTTCGAAGAGTGTCAGCGCGTCTTGATGCTCCCGGGCAACAGAATGTTCCTTGGACGGTAAGTGAAGAAGATCGTAGGCGGGGCCGAAACCGCCGTTGCCCACCTCGGTGTAGACCCTCCGAAGAAGCTCGGGCAGTTTGTGGCCTATGCGTTCTTCGCAGGCAAGAAGGTCTGCCTGAGAGATCGGTGGGTACGGAGGCTCACGTGGGAAGTCGCTGAAGTACTTGACGGCTTCGGGAGCGCCAGATTCTAAGGCGGCATCCATGAGATGGTCTTGAGGTTCTGACCCCCAATACAGCCCGGTCACGCTGTCGCCTTCATCGGACAACTGTCGCATCTGATAGCTACCGATGCGGCTTGTGACGCTCTCCCCGTATTCGCGTTTGAGCCAGCCCAGGGGGACGAAAACCTCGTCGTGTCGGCGGGCAGGGTCCCAGGCCCGCCGTCGGATACGCTCGATCAGATCATCGTGTGACATGGACGACAGAATGCCAGTGCAGGCCCATTGACGACGGCAACTACGACCAGGCTGGGTACTCCCTGGGAGCCACCCGGATGGACGATCATGAACCGAGTCAACGGGTCTGGATAGTCGGAACCCTGGCAACCAGACCGGCGAACGCGTCCGGACAGCTCTGAGATCGTTTGGGTGCGTACGGATCAGAAGGTGCGTGCCCGTTGCGTGCCCGTTCCTACAACAATCAGCAGGGAGTCACGGGGACTCACAGTCACTCGCTAGCCGTATGCCCAGGTCAGCGTTTCCCCTGGTCGGAGGCCGTGATCCTGAAAGAGTTCCCAAGCTGACAGCGCGGGTTCGATTCCCGTCACCCGCTCCAAGCTTCACCGAGCCTCACTGCATGGCCTTCCACCTGGAGGCGCTCCGCGCCTTGGTGTTCCAGACCGCGCCTCCCAGGGGGCTCCGCCCCCTTCGACCCCCGAAAACCCGCTCGCTTCGCTCGCTCTCGGCCCCGCCCGTTGCCTGGTTACGCGGTGGTTGGCTGATGTCCGCCCTCGAAAGGGCCTCGCTGACGCTCGCCATCGCGTTTCTCAACACCGCCCAGGTCGCCAAGGGCCATAGCCGGGCCGTGCCGAGAAAGCATCACAGAGACCTTTCAGAGATCTCGCCCAATGGGCAGCGCAGGTCATGCGAACCGCCGCTCACGTCTCTCGCCGACTAATTCAAGCTGACAGCGCGGGTTCGATTCCCGTCACCCGCTCTCCAACGTCGAAGGCCCAGCTCAAGAGTGCGATCTAGAGCTGGACCTTCCTCGTTCCACTGGCGCTGATTCTCAAGCCGGCCTGTCGCGGCTGAAGACAGCTACTACGGAAGAAGCAGCAGAAGTCTACGGACTGAACCCTGAGGTGGCCGCCTGCGACTTATGTGTTCGCAAGCTGTCGGTGATGCACCGTCAGAGGCTCAATTTCAGTGGTGTCGTCGTCGACGACGAGCTCGACGCGGAACCTAACTCCCATTGCCGCGCCGAGGCGCAGCAGTGTTGCGATATCCGGAATGCCGCCACCGCCCTCGATGCGAGACAGGGCAGGCTGGGACATCCCAGAGCGCTCCGCTACGACCTTCTGAGACAGGCCTCGGCGCTTACGGATCTCACGCAACTGGTCTCCGAGCTCCAGGTCACGACCCGCCTGCTCGTATTCGGGGTGAGGCTGTGCATCCGCTTCCATGGCGCGCAGACGCTTTGCCTTGTACGTCTCCCAACGGCTGTGGCCCATCATGCGCTCCTCTCGAACACGTGCGTGGTGGTCAGGTCGTGTTCTGCCTCACACCGCTTCTTGGCAGTGATCGCTCGGTCGATGTCGCTGGTCTGGGTCCCATCCTGCGTCTTGCGGAAGACCGTTAAGATCACGATCACCCTGTTGGATGGCTTCCAGAAGGTCAACCGCCAAGTCGTGCGGTCAAGAGCAACACGCAGCTCGCGCACACCTTCGGCATCCTTCAGCTTCTTCGCGTGATCCCCATCAGGGATGCCACCAGTGACGAGGTAGTCGTCTACGTTGCGCATAACCCGCTGGTAGAGCGGAAAGGACAGTCCGTCCAGCCAGGACTCCACCTCCGGCTCCAGGTCGATCTCCCACTGAGGCATACCATGAATAGTATATGTTATCGATGGTAACCCGTGGCGAGGCTGAGTACCAGACCTGGCCCGTGTCGCCTCCTTGAGCTTGGCTGTTATCCCAGATCTCCACCGGGGAGACCCAAGCTGAGGTCGCCCAAGATCCTCCATGGAAACTCAGCCACGTACTGATCGTCGTGCCATCAGTGTGCCATTAGACAGGGCGGCAAAGGGGCAACCACGGTCTCTCTCATCGGCCCTTACGTGCAGGTCAGCGGGCCTACCCGCCATGATCGGTATGCTTCCCAAGCTGACAGCGCGGGTTCGATTCCCGTCACCCGCTCTCAGTCTGAAGGCCCAGGTAGGGATGTGAATCCCGACCCGGGCCTTAGTTGCTTCCGGCCTCGTTCGATCTTCGCGGGCCGTTAACGGGCCATTAGCTCGTGATCACCCTGCCGGGACCAGTGCGCCTGCCGTGCCCTCGTCGTCGTCACCGTCGTGTGCTTCGAGTTGCCGGTGTGCCTCAGGTCGTGGAAATGAAGCCCCGGCAGGCCCATCTCCGTGACGACGTCCATCCACCGCCTGCTCGACTCCGGCACGCGCATCCGCTGCCTCTTTCTCGATCCGAAGGGCCAGGCGATCCGCGCCCGCGAAGCGGAAGAGGGCTACACCGACAGCACCCTGACGACCCTTACAGCGCTCAACATCAGCATGCTGACCAGGCTGCGCGATCGGCTCGACACCACGTCGGCCCAGCGCCTCGAACTCCACGTCTACGAGGAGACGATCCGATTCAACTGGATCATCGTGGACCGGGCGTCGTGCGTAGTCCGGCCTTACCTGCCGCAGGCACGCGGAGTCGATTCACCTACCTTTGTGATCACGGACAACACCGCCGCAGAGGGGCTGTTCCCCATCTTCGACCAGGTGTTCAGGGATATGTGGGAGCGGAGCAAGCCCGTATGACCATCGATGCCAGGACTCTTCTCCCCATCGCTGAGCGCGCCGTGTCGATCGCCAGCGAGATCATCCGCACCAACGCTCCCGGTGTCATCACGGCCAAGGGCGACCGGGACATGGCGACGGAGGTGGACTACGCCGTAGAACGTGCCGTACGGGAGTTCCTGTCTCGCGAGACGGCCCGAGATCGGATTCCTGGGTGAGGAGGAAGGTGTCAGCCACCTGGGCGACGGCCTGGTGTGGGCGCTGGACCCTGTGGACGGAACAGCCGACTTCCTGCACGGCATCCCGCTCTGTGGTGTCTCCCTCGGGCTGATCGACAAGGATACGACCGCACTCGGAGTGATCGACCTGCCGTTCCTCAACCTTCGCTACCCGGCGGCCGAAGGGGCTGGCGCTACCGCCAACGGATCTGCCATCCAGGTGAGTGACGCCCGCGAGTTGCAGACCGCGATAGTGGCGATCGGTGACTATGCCGTGGGGGAGAACGCCGATGAGCGCAACCGGCCCCGCCTCGCCCTGACCCAAGAACTCGCCGCTCGCGTCCAGCGCATCCGGATGTTCGGCTCAGCCGCGATCGATCTCGTCTGGGTCGCAGACGGCAAGATCGACGCCAACATCATGCTCAGCAATAACCCGTGGGACACCGCAGCAGGCGTTGTCATCGCCCGAGAGGCCGGAGCGACAGTCGTTGATCTCGACGGCAGCCCACACAGCATGAAGGCTCACGCGACCATCGCAGCAAGCCCCAAACTGGTGGCAAACCTCGTGGAACTCATCGCTGAGGCCAGCAAGGTCGTGGTGCTCGACAAAATGTCTGGTCTCACTTGATGCTTGACGCTTTGGCATCGGATGATGCTTGACACTCCTAGCCGATCTTTCGCTTCTTAGTATGCGCCTGGGACTTGATCCGGGTGATCTCCTGGGTGGTGGTTCGAGGCACAACGCGGATGGGTTCGCCGTTGTCGTGGACGGTGATGTGGGTGTCGTCCACGGTCACGTCCAGGATCTTGCGGGCGTGGACCCGTCCGACCTGGACCTTCTGGCCGACGACCTGGAAGTGGCCGCGGCTGCAGACCACGCGCTGGACGGTGACGGGCCCGGCCGGGGAGGTGGGCGGTGCTCCGGCGGGGCGGGCGTTGCGCAGGGTGAGGCACTCGGCGAGCGGGAGGGGGCAGGGCACGGCGCGCAGCAGCTGGCGGTCTTCATCCATGACGCGGGCGGTGATGCCGTCCAGGCGCACGGTGACGCGCCGGCCGGCCAGGTGAGCGCCGATGCACAGGGCGCGGCCGGCCAGGCTGATGGTGCCGATGGAGCTGACCTGCCGGTCGATCTCGACGGCGCTGGCCTCGATCGGTGGTTCGGGCACGGGCTCGTCGGCTGCCGGGCGGGCTTGCCCGGAGGCGAGCAGCGCGGCCAGGTCTTTGACGGTCAGCCGGGAGGCCACGCTCTTGAGCCTGCCACCGCCGGTGGTGAACACGTGCAGCCGCTGCGTGCTGATCCACATGGTGATCGGCAGGCCCGCCCGGTCAGGGCCGAGCCACAGTTGCTGGCCACCGATCGACAGGTTCCCCGAGGCGGGCACGATCCGATCGACCTCGATCGCCTGGCGCGACAGCGGATCGACCGAGGTCCGCACAACGGGTTCGGGCCGTTCAGGCTGATCACCGTGGTCGCCGACCGGGATCGGGACAGTCGCGGGCGCCGGCGCAGCTTCAGGAGCGGAAGCGGTCACCGTGGTCAGAGCGGCGGGCAGCTGCAGCGGCAGTTCCCGCTCAGCCCGGCGCTGTCCGTCGCTGCGCTCGGCGAAGAACCGGTCGGCAGGGAAGGCCATGTCCAGCGCCTGGTGCGGGCGGGCGGTGTTGTCATGCTCCACGAACGCGTCCGTCTCGGCCTGGGCGGCCTCGATCGAGGCGAACGGCAGCGCCTCATCCAGCCATTCGCGGCGCACGCTCTGATGGAACCGCTCGATCTTCCCCGTCGTGGTCGGGGTTCTCGGGGCGGTGTGACGCAGCTTGATGCCGTTCTCCCGGCACACCCGCTCGAACAGCACCTCACCCGCCTTCGGCCCGCCAAACCGGCCGGTGAACTGCTTACCGTTGTCCGTCAGCACCTCCAGCGGCACCCCGTAGCCGCGCATCGCCTCGGCGAACGCCGCGCACACCATCCGTCCGGTCGGCCGCGCCACCACTGAGGCGATCACACAGAACCGCGAGTGATCGTCCACCCCGGTGATCAGCTTGGCCTCACTGCCGTCGGCCAGCAGCAGCCCGCCCATGATGTCCATCTGCCACAACTGCATCGGCCCCGGCCGCTCCCACCGCCGGTAATCCTCGCGCTTGCGCCGGCGGGTGACTGGCTCGACCAGGCTGTTGCGCACCAGTGCCCGGTAGATGCTCGCCCGTGACGGCAACGGCTCCACCCCGCGCCGGCCCAGCTCCCACAACAGGGTGCGCGGCCCCCACCGCGGATGAGCCCGCCGCAACTCGCAGATCAACGCCTCGATCGCAGCCGGTGTCTGCATCGGATGCGCCTTCGGTGCATGCGACCGGTCGGCCAGCCCTGCCAGGCCGCCGTCCTGATACCGGCGCACCCAGGCATGCACCGACTGCCGCGACACCCCATACCGTCCGGCCACGTCAGTGACCTTCGCCCCCGACAACACCTCGATCACCGCGTGATAGCGCTGCTCCACGACGCTCAACTCCACCAATGCCACCCGAGCCTCCCCCGAAGCGCCGATAACGCCACGAGCAGGCACAGACAACGATCAAGGTGTCAAGCATCAAGCGAGGCCAGAGTGTCAACCATCAAGCGAGACAGGACATGGTGCTCGACAAAAACATTGCCGAATAGCTCTTGTAGGTATCAAGCGGCGGCGCGGCGCGCCGCCGTACCGCGGTCCGGCGCTTGCCCGCCGCCCGGGCATGCGGCCTGGGGGCCGGTCCCGAGCGGCAGCAGCGCCAGCCCGCCACGCCGACCGCCGTGCCCGCCGACCCGAGCGAACTCGCCGACCCCAGCGCCACGCCACCGCAAAGCAGGGAATCAGCCGTCCTCCTCGTTCAACCCTGCGGCTTCCGGGAAGCCTTCCATGAATTCACGAAACGCAGGATCAGCCTCGGTCTCAGCCCTTTCACGGATCAACGCGATCAGCCTCAACCGATCCTCGGCCGACAAGGCATCGAGCTTGTAAGCGATCCACTCTAACTGCCTGACCGCATCGCGGGAATCAAGAGTCGAGTCATCACATGACTCGAAGAACCAAGCCAGATCCACAACCAGCTCAGCCAACGTCCGGATCAGCGCGTCTTCTCTCTGCATGCAGCGATCATGCCCGCAGGCTACGTCACCGGCAATGCGCCTCCGGCGGGGGGCTCCGGCTCCAGGATGCTCGTGGCACCGGGGATCAGGACGTAGGTGGCTGAGGTGGAAGCCTGATCATCCCGCCCGCCATCGACCCGGGACAAG
>NZ_BAAAMU010000229.1:0-7734 GCF_039529435.1 Nonomuraea maheshkhaliensis | reverse complement strand
CTACGACGCCCTGGAGCACGACCTCGACTTCGACCCGGTCGCCGGCCTGCACTACAGCTTCCCCGAGGCCGCCAAGGTGGGCGCCGCCCCGGCCCCCGCCGGTGAGCTGGACGAGGAACGGGGGCGGCGCAGCGCGCGACTGCTGCGGTTGTGGAGCGGGCTCGACGCGCTCAACCTCTGCGTCTTCGCCTCCTCGCCGACCAGGCCGCTGACCGTCGACCGCCTCACCGCCCTGGTCACGGCGGTGCTGGGGACGGAGTTCACGCTCGCGGACCTGCTGGCGGCCGGGCAGGCGCGGCTGGACGGGATGCGCGCGTACGCCCTGCGCGAGCAGCCGGACGGCCTGGACGAGGAGCTGCCGGCCCGCCTGCACGAGGAGCCCGTCTCCCAAGGCCCCCACAAGGGCGCGGTGCTGGAACGGACGGCGTTCGCCCGCGCCCGCGCCGCCTTCTACGACGAGCTCGGCTGGACGGCGCCCGAGGGATCCAGCACGGAGGCGAGCCCCGCCGACCCGGCCGGCGGCACCCCGGCCGATAGCGCGACGCCCGAGGGCGATATTTCCGGATAAAACGATTGACTGGCCTCTTGTTCGTTTCGTCAGCGGCCTGTTAGATTCTGGTCAATCGTTTGAACGACAGAGGGAGACCATCGGGGATGGCTGTCACGATCGATCTGACGGGCCGCACCGCGCTCGTCACGGGCGGCGCCGGCGGGCTCGGATTCGCCTGCGCCCGTGCCCTGGCCGAGGCGGGAGCCGGCGTCGTGCTCTCCGACCTGGAGGGCCCGCGCCTCACCGAGGCCGCGGCCGGGCTGGGCGTCACGGCGCGGGCGGCCGACCTCACCGACCGCGCCCGGGTGACGGCTCTGGTGGACGGGCTCGACCGGATCGACGTGCTGGTGAACTGCGCCGGGATCATGCGCACCACTCCCCTGCTCGACATCGAGCCCGAGGAGTGGCTGCGGATCGTGGACGTCAACCTCAACGCCACGTTCTGGCTCACCCAGGCCGCCGGGCGGCGGATGGCCGGGCAGGGCGGCGGCTCGATCGTGACGCTCGCCTCCGTGGCCGCCCGCTCCGGCCGCCCGAACGCCGCCCACTACTCGGCCACGAAGACCGCGCTGCTGTCGCTGACGAAGTCGGCCGCCGAGGCGCTGGCCCCCGTACGCGTCAACGCGGTATGCCCCGGCGTCTTCCTGACCGCGATGTGGGACGAGATCATCAGCGACCGCGACGCCCGCTTCGGCCCCGACGCGGGCGCGGGCTACCTGAAGGAGGTCAGCGCGCGCTCGCCGCTCGGGCGGCCGGGCCGTCCCGAGGAGGTCGCGGCGGCGGTGCTGTTCCTGGCCAGCGACCTGGCCTCGTTCGTCACGGGTCAGGCGCTGAACGTCGACGGCGGACTGGAGATGGACTGATCGTGCGAAGCTCCACGAGGCAGACGTTCAAGCTGCTGCCCGAGCTGTTCGGCGACGGCCGGATGGCCGAGATCTTCTCCGCCGAGCACACCGTGCTGGCCTGGCTGCGCACGGAGGCCGCGCTGGCACGGGCGCAGGCGAAGGCGGGCGTGATCGGCCACGAGGACGCGCGGGCCATCGAGGCGGCCTGCGTGCCGGGCAGCATCGACCTGCCCCGCCTGTGGTCGGAGGCGGTGAACGTGGGCTACCCGATCCTGCCGCTGGTGCGGATGATCTCGGCCGCCCTGCCCGACGGCCCGAACGGCCGCGTCCACTACGGGGCGACCACGCAGGACATCATGGACACCGGCCTGGCGCTGCAGATGGGCGAGGCGCTCGACCATCTGGCCGGGCTGCTCGGCGCGTTCGGCGACGCGGTCGCCGGGCTGGTCGCCGGGCACGCGGGCACGGTCGTCGCCGCCCGCACCCACGCCCAGCAGGCGGTGCCCACCACGTTCGGGGCGAAGCTGGCGGTGCTGCTGGCGGAGGCGGCCCGGCAGCGGGAGCGGACGGCGGCGGCCGCGCGGCAGGTGCGCGTGGTGTCGCTGTTCGGCGCCGGCGGCACGTCGGCGGCGATGGGCGAGCGGGCCTCGGAGGTGCGCGAGGGCCTGGCGGGCCTGCTCGGCCTGCGCACCACGGAGGTGCCCTGGCACGTGGCCAGGGACGGCGTCGCCGAGTTCGGCGTGACCTGCGCGTCGCTGGCGGCGACCGCGGCCCGCTTCGCCCGCGAGGTCGTGGACCTGTCGAGGACCGAGGTGGGCGAGGTGCGCGAGGCGGGCGGCCACCACCGGGGCGCCTCCTCGACCATGCCGCAGAAGGCCAACCCGATCGGCTGCGAGGCCGTGATCGGCATGTCGGGCACGGCGGGCGCGCTCAGCTCCGGCCTGTTCCGCGCGATGGAGGCGGGGCACGAGCGGGCCGCCGGCGAGTGGCAGGTGGAGTGGTACGTGGTGCCGCTGCTGGCCGAGCTGGCCGCGGGCGCGCTGGCCACGGCCGCCGACGTCGCGGCCGGGCTGCGGGTCTTCCCCGAGACGATGCGCGCCAACCTGGACGCGGAGGGCGGCCTGATCATGGCGGAGGCGTACATGATGCGCCTGGCTCCGGCGCTGGGCCGGGAGCGGGCGCACGACCTGGTCTACCGGGCCGCGCACGAGGCCCGCGCGCACGGGCGGGCGCTGGCGGAGGCGCTGCGCGACGTGGCCGGGCCGGAGGAGCTGCGGAGCCTGGGCGTGCTGCCCATCCCGCCCGAGTCCTACACCGGCGACGCCGAGGCGATCTGCGCCGCGGCACTCGACGCCTGGAGGGGTGACACGTGAGTGAGAGACGGCTGGCGGACCTGCTGGCCATGTGGCGGATCCGCGCGTTCGAGGAGAAGGTGCGCGATCTGCGGGCCGAGGGCGCGATCGTCGGCTCGGTGCATCTGTGCGTCGGGCAGGAGGCGATCCCGGTCGGCGCGTGCGGCGCGCTGGAGCCGCGGGACGCGTTGTTCGCGACGTACCGGGGGCACGGGTGGGCGCTGGCCAGGGGCGTTCCGGCGGAGCCGCTGTTCGCGGAGTTGCTGGGCCGGGCCTCCGGCGTGAACGGCGGCCGGGGCGGGTCGGCGTACTTCACCGCCGCCGAGTACGGCTTCCACGGCGAGAACTCGATCGTGGGCGCGGGCGCGCCGATCGCGTGCGGGGCGGCGCTGGCCGGCCGGCACGACGGCTCGGACCGGGTCGCGGTCAGCGTGTTCGGCGACGGGGCGATGAACCAGGGGGCGGTGCACGAGGCGATGAACTTCGCCGCCGCGTTCAGCCTGCCGGTCGTGTTCGTCTGCGAGAACAACCGCTACTCGGAGCTGACGCCGATCGCCGGCATGGTGCGCGACCCGCGCCTGTCCGGCCGCGCCGCCGCGTACGGGATGCCGGGCCACCGGGTCGACGGCAACGACGCCGAGGCCGTGCGCTTCCACGTGCGCGACGCGGTGGAGGCCGCGCGCGAGGGTGGCGGGCCGACGCTGCTGGAGTGCATGACCGAGCGCCTGGTCGGCCACTACATCGGCGACGCCGAGACCTACCGCGAGCCGGGCGAGCTGGACCGGATCAGGCGCAGGGAGCCGATCGCCCGGCTGCGGGAGGGCCTGCTGGCCGACGGTGTGCCCGCCGCCGGGATCGACGCGGTCGAGCTCCGGGCGCGGGCGGAGATGGACGCCGCCGCCACGGCCGCGCTGGCCGCGCCGCTCGCCGATCCCGCCACCGCGAGGGAGCACCTGTATGCCTGAGCTGAGCTACGGCGATGCCGTGAACGCGGCCCTGCACCGCCTGATGGAGGAGTTGCCGCAGACGCTGGTCTACGGCGAGGACGTGGGGGTGCCCGGCGGGGTGTTCGGGGTGACGCGGGGGCTGCGCGGCCGGTACGGCGAGCGGGTGTTCGACACGCCGATCAGCGAGTCGGCCATCCTGGGCAGCGCGGTGGGCGCGGCGATGTTCGGCCGCCGCCCGATCGTCGAGATCATGTGGGCCGACTTCTCGCTGGTCGCGCTGGACCAGATCGTCAACCAGGCGGCCAACGTGCGGTACGTGTCGGGCGGCCGGTTGAGCGCCCCGCTGACGATCCGCACCCAGCAGGGCAACGCGCCGGGGGCGTGCGCGCAGCACTCGCAGTGCCTGGAGGCGCTGTTCCTGCACGTGCCGGGGCTGCGGGTGTGCATGCCGAGCACGCCGCAGGACGCCTACGACCTGCTGGTGACCGCCGTCCACTGCGACGATCCGGTGCTGGTGATCGAGAACCGCACGCTCTACTTCGGCGGCAAGGAGCCGGTCGAGACCGGGGGCCCGGTGCGTTCGATGGGTGGGGCGCGCACCCGCCGCCCGGGCTCGGACGTCACGGTCGTCACCTGGGGCGCGATGACGGGGCAGGTGCTGGCGGCGGCCGGGGCGCTGGCCGGCGACGGGATCGAGGCCGAGGTGCTGGAGACGCCGTGGCTCAACCCGTTCGACACCGAGGCGGTGCTGGGCAGCGTCCGGCGCACGGGCCGGCTCGCGGTCGTGCACGAGGCGAACGTGACCGGCGGGTTCGGCGCGGAGGTCGTCGCGCGTGTCGCGGGCTCGGGGGCGCCCCTGCTCGCGCCGCCGATCCGGATCGGCACGCCGGACGTGCGGATGCCGGCCGCGCCGTCGCTGGCCCGGTCGCTGGTGCCGGACTCGGCGCGGATCGAGCAGGAGGTACGGGCTCTCGTCGGGAAGCCGTCGGCGCAGACGGCGGCCGGGCAGGAGGCGGCCCGGCATGCGGCGGCAGGACAGGGGGCGGCGGGGCGGTGAGAGGTGTGTGGCATTTCTCCTTCACGGTGGCCGACCTGGACAGGTCCGTGGCGTTCTACCGCGACCTGCTCGGCTTCACGCTGGTACACCGCCAGGTGCAGGACAACGCCTACACCCGGCGGCTCGTCGGCTACCCCGACGCCGTGCTGCGCGTCGCCCAGCTCTCCGTGCCGGGGCAGCCGCGCGGCGTCTCCACGCACGATCTGGAGCTGGTCGAGTACGTACGCCCGCGCGGCGAGCCCCGCGACCCGGCCCGCCACCTGCCCGGCGCCGCCCACCTGGCGCTGACGGTCGAGGACGCCCGCGCCGAGCACGCCCGGCTGGCGGCGGCCGGGGTGCGCTTCGTCAATGCGCCGGCCGAGATCACCGAGGGCGTGAACAGAGGCGGCTACGCCTGCTACTTCCTCGATCCGGACGAGATCACGCTGGAACTCGTCCAGCCTCCTGCTACCTTGTGACGCTCAATCGATTGATCTCGGGAAGGAGCACCTGGATGGCCGTCGTCGACGCCCACCAGCACTTCTGGAACCTGGAGACGGGCTCGTACCCGTGGCTGACCCCGGAGTCCGGGCCGATCTTCCGTACGTTCGAGCCGGAGGAGCTCATCCCCCAGCTCGCGGCGGCGGGGGTGGACCGCACGGTCCTGGTGCAGTCGATGGACTCCTACGCCGACACCGGCGCCATGCTCGCCCAGGCCGACGAGCACGACTTCGTCGGCGCGGTGGTGGGCTGGGTGCCGCTGACGCGGCCGGAGGAGGCGGCCGGGGCGCTGGAGCGGTACCGGCGTCATCCGAGGTTCGCCGGGATCAGGCACCTCATCCACGACGAGCCCGACCCCGACTGGCTGCTCCAGGACACGGTGATCGAGGGGCTGGGGCTGCTGGCCGCCGCGGGCCTCCCGTTCGACGTGGTGGCGGTGCTGCCCCGGCACCTGGAGCACGTGCCGGTGCTGGCCGAGCGGGTGCCGGGACTGCGCATGGTGATCGACCATCTGGCCAAGCCGCCGATCAGCGACAAGGGCTGGGAGCCCTGGGCGTCGCTGCTGGCGCGCGCGGCGGAGTGCCCCGGCGTGTACGCCAAGGTCTCGGGGCTCAACACCGCCGCCGCCCCGGACTGGACGGGTGAGGACCTGCGGCCGTACGTGGAGCACGCGGCGGAGCTGTTCGGGCCGGAGCGGCTCATGTTCGGCTCAGACTGGCCGGTGGCGACGCTGGCCGGCGACTACGCGCGGGTGTGGCGGGAGACGCAGGTGGCGCTGTCCGGGCTGGACGAGGCGGAGAGGGCGCAGGTGCTCGGCGGCACCGCGACGCGCTTTTACGGCCTGCCGGAGGTGACCCCGTGATCGACGTCTTCGCCCCCATCGCGGCCGCCGCCGACCTGACGATCCCGGCGGCCCACCGCCTGCCGGTCGCCGTGGTCGGGGCGGGGGCCATCGTGGACGTGGCCCACCTGCCCGCCTACCGGCAGGCCGGGCTGGAGGTGACCGGGCTGTTCGACCTCGACGCGGGGCGGGCCGCGGAGGTGGCCGCCCGCCACGGGGTGGCCAGGACGTACGGCTCGCTGGCGGAGCTGCTGGCCGACGAGCGGGCGGCCGTCGTCGACATCGCGGTGACCCCGCACGCGCAGCCGGCCATCGCGCGGGCGGCGCTGGCGGCCGGTCGGCACGTGCTCTGCCAGAAGCCGTTCGCGCCCGATGTCGCCACCGGCCAGGGCCTGGTGGACCTGGCCGCGGCCACCGGCCGCAAGATCGCGGTCAACCAGCAGCTCCGCTTCGACGAGGGCATAGCCGCCGCCCGCGCCATGGTGCGCGCCGGGTGGATCGGCGAGCCGACGGCGATGACGTTCAACGTCGACATCGTCACCGACTGGAGCGCGTGGGACTGGCTGGTCACCACCGACCGGCTGGAGATCGTCTACCACTCCATCCACTACCTCGACGCGATCCGCTCGGTCCTCGGCGACCCCGAGGTCGTCTTCTGCGCCGGCGGCCGCACGCCGGGCCAGGTCGCCAAGGGCGAGACGCGCACGATCAGCACGCTGCTCTTCCCCGGCGGCGTGCGCGCGCTGGTGCACGCCAACCACGAGAACCGCACCGGCGACCAGGAGGCGTCCTTCCGTATCGACGGCGCCGAGGGCGCGATCAAGGGCACGCTCGGCCTGCTGTACGACTATCCGCACGGCCGCCCCGACACCCTGGCGGTCAGCAGCAGGGTGCTGCCCACGGACGGCTGGCTGCCGTACCCGGTGACCCGGCGCTGGCTCCCCGACGCGGTGGCCGGGCCGATGGGGTCGCTGCTCGCGGCCGTCGCGGAGGGCGGCGAGCCGGAGACCTCGGGCGCCGACAACCTCGGCACGCTGCGCCTGCTCGACGCGCTCTACCGTTCGATGGACAGCGGCGAGAGCCGGCGGCCAGGATCGGCGGCATGATGCGCACGCGGGTGACGCTCGCCGACGTGGCCGCCATCGCGAGGGTGGATCGGGCCGTCGTCTCACGCGTCGTCAACAAGGACCCGACGCTCAACATCCGGCCCGAGACGCGGGAGCGGGTGCTGGCGGCGATCGAGGAGCTGGGATACCGGCCCAACGTGGCCGCGCGCAGCCTGCGCACGTCGCGGGCGCACATGTTCGGGCTGTTCATCCCCGACTTCGCCAACCCCGTCTACGCCGAGATCATCAAGGGCGCGGAGGCGGAGGCGGCGGCCCAGGGGTACGTGATCGTGACCGGCAGCGCGACGGGCGCGGGGCTGGGCGAGTACATGGACCGGATCGGGCAGGGCCGCATCGACGGGCTGCTGCTGGCCGGGGCGGGCGACGATTCCTCGCTGATCGCCCAGCTCGACCAGTCCGCGATCCCGTGGCTGATGCTGAACAACCGCAGCAGGAGCGTCAAGCGGTACGTCATCCTCGACGACCGGCGGGCCGCCGCGCTCGCCGTGGAGCACCTCGTGCTCCTCGGCCACCGCCGCCTCGCCCACCACGTCGT
>NZ_BAAAMU010000228.1:0-8001 GCF_039529435.1 Nonomuraea maheshkhaliensis | reverse complement strand
GGGTGAAGCTGATCTTCCCGGTGACGGGGTGCCCGTCGGCCGACAGGATCCGGTAGCCCACCGTGTACGACCCTCCGCCCGGCAACGGCCGCACCTTCACCGTGACCCGCTCGGCCGCCACCTCGGGGCTCCCGTCGGCCCACGAGGACCCGTCGGCCCCGGTCACGCCCACCTGCGCGTACCCCTGGCGTACCGCCTGGTCGAACACCAGGGTCACCCGTTCGGGCGAGGCCGCCAGCGTGGACCCGTCGCGCGGGTCGCTGGAGATGAGCACGTTGTGCGCCTGGGCCGGTGCGCCGGCCACGCCCACGGCGGCGAGGGCGAGCAGCAGGACCGTGAGTAGCCGCCTCACAGATCAGAACCTTCCATCGGACAATTCGCGAACCCGTATATGGTCCCATCCATGGAGGACCTGTTCGGCGGCGCGGCTCCCTACTACGCGAAATACCGCTCCGGCCACGGCGACCCGGCGATCGAGCACCTGGCCATGACGTTCGGCGCCGGGGCGACGGTGCTGGACCTGGGCTGCGGCCCTGGCACGGTGGCGATCCCGCTGGCCCGGCGCGTACGCGAGGTGCTGGCCGTCGACCCGGACGCCGAGATGCTCGCCGAGGGCAGGCGCCTGGCCGCGCGGGCGGAGAACATCCGCTGGCTGCGCGGCGACTCGACGACGCTCGACCGGCTGCCTCCGTTCGACCACGTCGTGATGGGGCGGTCGTTCCACTGGATGGACCGGCGCGCGGTGCTGGCGGACCTGGACCGGCTGCTGCCGCCGGGCGGCGTGGTGGCGCTGGTCGGCCCCACCCGCGCGGGCGAGGAGCAGCCGTGGGAGCCGGCCATGCGGCGGGTGCGCGACGCGTTCGGCGTCAACACCTTCACCGCGAGCAACTCCTACCAGGCCAGCGGCGAGCACCATGACGACGTGCTGGCCGGCTCGCCGTTCC
This sequence comes from Nonomuraea maheshkhaliensis, assembly GCF_039529435.1. Classification (NCBI taxonomy): domain Bacteria; kingdom Bacillati; phylum Actinomycetota; class Actinomycetes; order Streptosporangiales; family Streptosporangiaceae; genus Nonomuraea; species Nonomuraea maheshkhaliensis. Next base: position 7,057 of record NZ_BAAAMU010000228.1, on the reverse strand, counting down.
GCGACCTCGACCGGGCCCACTACGAGGTGCGGATCGGCTACGACCTGGAGGCCGTGATCGGCCTGCAGCTGTCCTACTCCTACACCGCCCCGGCCCGCCTCGGAGACCGGCTGGACGCCTTCACCGAGGCGGCCAGGCGGGCGCTGCTCGCGTCCAACCCGTCGGGCAGGTGGGAGCTGGTGACGGTCACCGAGGTGCTGGTCGCCCGGCGGCCCGCGGCGCCTCCCAGATTCCCATGATCCGCCAGACGCGCCGGGTCACCGCGTTGATCAGCCCGATCTCGGCGCACAGCTCGCGCGTCCTGGCGACGGAGTCGCGGATGTTCCGCCGGGCGCCGGGGTCGCGGAGATAGACCTCGGCCACGACGCTCGCCGGGATCCTGAAGCGGCGGATCATCGCCCCGGGCGGGGCCAGCATGATGCGCGCCATGACGCCGAGGACGACCGGCGAGACGAGGCCGAGCAGCAGCCGCCGGTGCGCGGGCATCCTGGGCACGCGGTTGCGCAGGTAGTGCCGGGCGAAGGAGATGTGCCTGGCCTCCTCCGCGATGTGGATGCGCATGATCGTCTCTTCCAGCGGGTGGTGCGCCCGGCCGTCCTTGAGCACCCTGCGCTGGACGTGGTCGATCGGGTCCTCGCCGCCCAGCACGAAGATGAAGAACAGCTCGGTCGAGATCAGCGGGATCCAGGGCGCCACCTGGGCGATCATCGACAGCGGGCCGGGCATGCCGCGGATCGGCATCCCGGTACGGTTCACGAACTCCTGGAACATCATCCCGTGATGTCCCTCTTCGATGGTCTCGTGGTAGACGTAGCGGAACTCGGGGGATCCGTTCGGCAACCGGTAGGCGTAGTTGAGCAGCCCGCGCTTGAGCAGGTTCTCGAACTGCAGCCCGATCTTCATCGCCGTGGCCACCCGCCACAGCCCGATCCTGGCGCGCTCCTCGGGGGAGCGGCCGCGGTACCACGGGTGGCCGCCCAGCCGGTCGACCTCGGGCAACTCCCAGCGCGGATCCTCCGGATCCACGAGGAACTCCGGGTCGTCCCAGGGGATGTCGCGGTACGGCTCCCAGTGCTTGTCGACCGACGCCTTCGAGAGGCGTTCGATGACCGCTCGGTACGCGCTCCCGCTCGCGACCTGCTCGTCACGTTCCCTGGCGGTGGTAGAGCTCGGTGCGTCCGTCATCGCGTGCACTCCTCTCCTCGCCCGCTAATTGTACGAAGAATCCAATAAGGCGGGAAAGAGAGGACCGCGGCTTTTCCGGTCACAACTTGTCCTGGGGCACCCCCAGCTCGATCGCCGCCGCCGTACGGATCAGCACGTTGACCCGCCGCCGTGACAACACCTTGGGATGGGTGTGCGTCTGCACCGCCAGCCCGTCGATCAGCGCGAAGAGCCGCCACGTCGTCCCGTCGGGGTCCGGGCAGGTGAACTCGCCGCCCGCCACGCCGGCCTCGATGATCGAGCGCATGAGCGTGCGTCCCCTGGCGTCGATGCGCCGCGAGATCTCTTCGAGCTCCGTGCTGCGCATGGCCTCGGACCAGGCGTCGATCCACAACCGCCAGCCCTCGGTGGGGATCGCGGGCGAGCAGAGCCGCAGCAGCGAGCGCAGGCGGTCGAGGGGCGTGCCCGTCGAACGCTCCACGTCGGCCAGGGCTTCGAGATGCAGGCGGGCCGCGTACGCGAAGGCCTGGGCGAGCAGCCGTTCCTTGGTCTCGAAGTGGTAGAAGAGCAGCGCCTGGCTGACGCCGGCCGCCCTGGCGATGTCCAGGGTCCTGGCGTGCCCGAATCCCCGCTCCGCGATCACCTCGCAGGCCGTCTTCAGTAGATCCTCGCGCCGTAATCGGCTGAAACCTGTTGTCACAGCGAGTAACTCTAACTTCTGATCATTAGTATTTATAGGACAAACCGGGCGTCAGTGCTGCTGATCTGAGATGTTCCGGTACGGTGCGGCGGCCTGGCTTACCGACTGTCATGTTGATCATGGTAATCGGGAAAGGCCGAATGCCTTTCGGTAGGAGGTCACAAAAGCGCCTCAGTCCCCTATTTCGCCACGCTTGTGACGAAACGGGCGTTCCTGGGGGTGTGGCCGGGCGATTCGCGCGGGAAAGACCTCCAGAGCAATGCTCTATGCGTGCCGGGGCGACCTGACTAGAGTAAGTGAGCACTGATGCCGAGGAGTCGATGTGAACCTTGCTGATTATCGACGTGCGGCCGGAGCCTGGCTGCGGGACAACGCTCCGTCCGAGGACCCTCCTGAGGCCGACGGGATCGCCCGCGCCAAGGACTTCATGGCCAAGCTCTACGACGCCGGCTACTCCGGCATCACCTGGCCGAAGCAGTGGGGCGGACAGGGGCTGACCCAGGCCGAGGAGCGCGCGTTCGCCGAGGCGGCCCGCGACCACACCCTGCCCACCTACGTCTTCATGATCGGCCTGGGCATGACCGGGCCCACGCTCGTCGACCGGGGCACCGACGCCCAGCGCGAGCGGTTCATCCGGCCGCTGCTGCGTGGCGAGGAGATCTGGTGCCAGCTCTTCTCCGAGCCCGGCGCCGGCAGCGACGTGGCCAGCCTGCAGACCAGGGCCGAGCGCGACGGCGACCACTGGATCGTCAACGGCCAGAAGGTGTGGACCTCCGTCGCCCATCACGCCGACTGGGGGCTGCTGCTCGCCCGCACCGACGTGGACGTGCCCAAGCACAAGGGCCTGACCATGTTCGTGGTGGACATGCACCACCCCGGCGTGACGGTCAGGCCGCTGAAGGACATGTCCGGCAGGGCCAACTTCAACGAGATCTTCTTCGACAACGTCACCGTTCCCGACGAGCACCGCGTCGGCGAGGTCAACGACGGCTGGAGCGTGGCCGTCACGACCCTCCTGCACGAGAGGCTGTCGATCTCGGCCGGCGTCGGCATGGGCGGGCAGAAGGACAACCCCGCCTCCGTCGAGGCGCTGCGCCAGGTCGTCGACACCGGCGACCCGCTGGTCCGCGACGAGCTCGTCGAGCTGCACATCCGCACCCGCGCGCTGGCGCTGTTCAACCAGCGGCTGGCCCAGGAGACCAGAGCCGGGATCTTCCCCGGCGCCCGGGGCAGCGCCGCCAAGCTGCTGCTGGCCGAGCTGACCATGTTCCAGGCCGACCTCGCCACCCGGCTCGCCGGCCCCGAGGCGATGCTGGCCGACCATCCCCTCGCCCGTGCGATCTCCACGGCTCCCGGCATGGCGCTGGGCGGCGGCACCAACGAGATCATGCGCAACATCGTCGGCGACCGCGTGCTCGGCCTGCCGCCCGAGCCCCGCGTGGACAAGACCGTGCCGTTCAAGGACCTGAAGGTGGGGACGCAGGCGTGAAGCTCGTACTCAGCGAGGAACAGCGCGAACTGCGCGAGGCCGTACGCGGCTTCCTGCGCACCGCCTCCCCCCTGCCCAAGGCCCGCGACGGCTACGACCCGAAGGTGTACGCGCGCCTCAACGGCGAGCTGGGCCTGTCAGGACTGATCGTCCCCGAGGAGTACGGCGGCGCCGGAGCCGGTCTGTCCGAGCTGGCCGTCGTGTTGGAGGAGACCGGCGCCGCCCTGCTGCCCGGCCCCTTCCTGGCCACCGCCTTCACCGCGCTCGCGCTGACCGCGACCCCCGACAAAGAGCTGCTGACCGGCATCGCGGAGGGCCGCGTCGCCGCCACGCTCGACCAGGGCGAGCTCTCCTTCGACGGCTCCGCCGCGAGCGGCACCCTGCCCAGGGTGCTCACCGGCATGGAAGCCGACGTGCTCGTGGCGCCCGCCCCCAGCGGCGAGGGTGGCGGGAAGGTCCTGCTGGCCGTCGAGCTGGCCGGCCCCGGCGTGCGCAGGACCGCGCTGGAGCCGCTCGACCTCACCCGCGGCCTGGCCGAAGTGGTGCTGGAGAGCGCGCCCGCGCGGGTGCTCGGGCCCGCGCCGCAGGCCGGCGTCGGCGACCGGCTGTGCGTGGCGCTGGCCGCCGAGCAGCTGGGCGTGATGCGGGCGGCGCTGGAGTCGATCGTGGCCTACGCCAAGGTCCGCGTGGCCTTCGGCCGCTACATCGGCTCCTACCAGGGGGTCAAGCACAAGCTCGCCGACATGCACGGCAAACTCGAACAGGCCGAGTCGATCGTCCGCTACGCCGCCTGGGCCGCCGACGAGTCGCCCGAAGAGCTGCCCGAGGCCGCCGCGCTCGCGCAGGCGTACGTCGGCCGCGCCTGCTTCGAGGTGGCCCGCGACCACCTTCTGCTCCACGGCGGGATCGGCTATACCTGGGAGCACGACGCGCACCTGTTCTACAAAAGGGCCAAGGCGGACGAGGTGCTGCTGGGCCCCCCGAGGATCCACCGAGCCAGACTCGCGCAACTACTGGAGTTGTGATGGACGTCAGCGACCTCCCCGGCTTCTACGCCATCGCCGCCGCCGACCCCGGCCGCCCGGCCGTGATCGACACCGACGGCTCCGAGACCTCCTACGGCGACCTGCTCGCCCGGGTCAACCAGGTCTCGCACGGCCTGCGGGCACGCGGGCTCGGCACGGGTGACGTTGTCGCGGGGGTGCTGCCCAACGGGGTCGACGCCCTCGTCCTGGTCATGGCCACCGGGCAGATCGGGCTCTACTACGTGCCGATCAACTGGCATCTGACGGCCGCCGAGGTGGCGTACATCCTGGGCGACTGCGACGCCAAGGTGGTCGTCACCAGCGCCGAGCACGCCGTCCCCGGAGGCGAGATCGGGACGGACGGCCTGGCCGAGGGGCAGCCCGCGGACGCGCCCGCCGACCGCACCGCCGGCGCCGTCATGTGGTACACCTCCGGCACCACCGGCTTCCCCAAGGGCGTGCAGCGCCCGCTGGCGGGCGCCGAGCCGGAGCAGCTCGTGCCGCTCTACACGTGGTTCTTCGGGGAGGTCGTGGACCTCAAGGCGGGCGACGAGGTGCACCTGGTGACCTCGCCGATGTACCACTCCGCGCCGTGCGCGCACGCCCAGTTCGCGCTGCACCTCGGCCACACCGTGGTGATCACGCCCAGGTTCGACCCGGTGAACATCCTGGAGCTGGTCGAACGGCACCGGGTGTCCAACGCGATGATGGTGCCGACCATGTTCCACCGGATGTTGCAGCTGCCCGAGGAGGTCAGGGGCAAGTTCGACGTGTCGAGCCTGCGCCAGGTCATCCACACCGCCGCCGCCTGCCCGGTCGCGGTCAAGCAGCAGATCATGGACTGGTGGGGGCCGGTCCTGTACGAGTACTACGGCTCCACCGAGTCCACCATCGCCTTCGCCGTCAAGCCGCACGAATGGCTGGCCAGGCCCGGCACCGTGGGCCGGCCCGCGCCCACGTTCGAGGCGAAGATCCTCGACGAGGCCGGCGAGGAGCTGCCGCCGGGCGAGCCCGGCCTGATCCACGTCAAGTCCAGCATGGGTACGTTCGAGTACCGCAAGGACCCCGGCAAGACCGCCGCCAGCATGCGGGGCGAGTGGTACGCGCCCGGCGACATCGGCTACCTCGACGCCGACGGATACCTGTTCCTGTGCGACCGGCGCACCGATCTCATCGTCTCCGGCGGGGTGAACATCTACCCCGCCGAGATCGAGGCCGCCCTGCTCGAACATCCCGCCGTGGCCGACGTGGCCGTGATCGGGGTGCCCGACGAGGAGTGGGGCCACAACGTGGTCGCGCTCGTGCAGCCCGCCGCCGGGCACACGCCGGGCCCCGAGCTGACCGCCGAGCTGCTGGAGCACTGCGGGCCGCGGATCGCCAGGTTCAAGCAGCCGAAGCTGATCGAGTACCGCGAGCGGCTGCCGCGCACGCCGACCGGCAAGCTGTCGCGCTCGAAAGTCCGTGCCGACTATCTTGCTGCCGCGGAGAACACCAGCTCGTCGCTGTAGCGGCCGCCGTCGCCCAGGTAGAAGCGGGCCGACAGAGTACGGTCGGCGGTGTCGAACACCGTCGACCACAACGTGCGGAACGGCAGGTCTCCGGTCTCCGGCTGGCGGACCGCGTCCATGCCGTCCCGCACGTCGCCCGCGGTCATCGAGCCGGACTTCGTGCCGCGCTCGTACAGCGTGCGCAGCCGCTCGAACGTGCCGAAGCTGTGCGGGCCGTCCTCGGGCAGGTTCGCCGGGTCCGGGTGGCGGTGCAGCAGGTGGTTGGTGACGCAGAGCGGGGCGTCGCCGAGGTCGATGATGTGCTCGCTGCCGTCCCTGCCCCGTTCCCACACGAACGCCTGCCCGTACGCGTCGGCCACCAGGTAGTGCAGCGCCACGCCGAAGTCGTAGTGCTTGGCGCCCAGCAGCGCCTGCTTGGCCTGGTCGGCGTTCTCGCAGGTGTCGACGAGGAACCTGGGCAACTGCACACTCGCCAGGCCCACCTGCGGCGTGGCCGGGCCCTGCGGTGGCTCCGCCCGCTCGAAGTCGGCGACCAGCAGCATGACCGCCAGGCCGGCCGCGTTGATGCCGTCCATGCAGCCGTCGAGCTCGTTCATGGTGAGCACGACGGAGGCGAGCCCCTCGTCGGGCAGCGTCGTGATCACGTACGGGCGCGACGCCATCGGCAGCTCGTCCTGCCCCGGTGTGCCGCCCATGATCTCGCTGGTCGTCGTCGGGAAGAAGTCGTAGTTGCGGCCCACGCGGCCGTGCCCGTCGGCGGCGGCCGACGGCGGGATCCACATCGCCGAGCAGCCGGAGCCCGCGGGGACGAAGGAGAGGGCGTCGAGGGCCAGGTCGTCCTGGTCGGGGTCGAGTCCGAGCGCCGCCGCCGCGCCGTCCATGCGCGCGTGGTGCTGCGGCCAGTGGCGCTCGAACCAGGTCCTGCGCGCCCTGCCCACGACCGGGTCGATCGGCGCGGGCGCCCAGCCGAGCCGCCTGGCCTCCTCGGCCAGCGCCCTGCCGATCTCGACCTGGCCGCCGGCCAGGGTCAGGTGGCGGACCAGCTGGAAGTCGTTCTTGCCGCCCGCGACGTGTGTCAGGTTCTTCATGCCTTCGACCCTGCCGGGACCCGCTAGCCGCCCCCTTACCGGCCGCTGACGGCCCGCCGGTAACGCTCGGAGAGGCGTAGGAC
>NZ_BAAAMU010000227.1:0-8006 GCF_039529435.1 Nonomuraea maheshkhaliensis | reverse complement strand
CGCTCACCGGCGCGCTCGGCGGGGCGGCGGTGGCCACGGCCGGCGCCCGGCTGCTCGACGGACCCGCGCCGGCCCCCGTCGCCGCTCTCCCGAGGGCGGCCCCCGCCCCGTCCGCCGGGCTGACCGGCCTGAGCGCGACGGCGGCCCGCGTGCTGCCCAGCGTCGTCTCCATCGAGACACGCAACTCCGGCGGCTCCGGCTTCGCGGTGGACAAACGCGGACACATCCTCACCAACGCCCACGTGGTCAGAGGCAGCAGCCAGGTCACGGTGGTGCTGAGCGACGGCAGCCGGCTGCCCGCCCGCGTCGCCGGCACCGACGACGGCGAGGACCTGGCCGTGCTGGAGCTGGACGACCCGAGCCGGCTCACCCCGGCCACCCTCGGCAGGTCCTCCGACCTGTCCGTGGGGGAGCAGGTGCTGGCCATCGGCTCGCCGCTCGGCCTGTCGGGGACGGTCACCGCCGGCATCGTCAGCGCGCTGGACCGGGAGGTACGCCTGGGCGGCTTCTCCCGTACGGCCGTGCAGACCGACGCCTCCATCAACCCGGGCAACTCCGGCGGCCCGCTGGTGAACGGCCGAGGCGAGGTCGTGGGCGTGAACACCGCGATCGCGTCCGGCAGGGGCGGCGGCAACATCGGCATCGGGTTCGCCATCCCCATCGACCGGGCGGCGCCCATCGCGGATCGCATCATCCGAAACTAGGCTCGAAACATGCGACTGCTGGTGGTGGAGGACGAAGAAGACCTGGTCGACGCGTTGCGCGTCGGCCTGGTCCGGGCGGGGTACGCGGTGGACATCGCCTACGACGCCCCTTCCGCGCACGAGAAGCTGCAGGTCAACACCTACGACCTGGTCCTGCTCGACCTCAACCTCCCCGGCGGCGACGGCTTCCAGCTCTGCCGGACCGTGCGCTCGGCCGGCCAGGGCGTGCGGATCATCATGATCACCGCCCGCGACCGCCTGGACGACCGGGTCCGCGGCCTCGACGAGGGCGCGGACGACTACCTGGTCAAGCCGTTCGCCTTCCCCGAGCTGCTGGCCCGGGTGCGCGCCCTGCTGCGCAGGGACACCGGGGGCGGCACCTCCGTGCTGGAGGTCGGCGGGCTGCGGATCGACACCGCCAGGCTGGAGGTGTCGCTCGACGGCCGGTCGCTGGCGCTGACCCCGAAGGAGTACGGCGTGCTGCACTACCTGATGACCAGGCCGGGCCACGTCGTGTCCGCCGAGGAACTGCTCGAACACGTCTGGGACGAGCACACCGACCCGTTCACCAGCACCGTCCGCGTCACGGTCGGCAACCTGCGCCGCAAGCTGCAGGAAGAGGGCCTGATCGAGACCGTGATCAGCCGTGGCTACCGGCTGAAGGAGCCGTCGTGATCCACACCATCCGCTTCCGGATCACCGTGCTCTACTCGGGGCTGCTGTTCGTGCTGGCCGCGCTCGTGCTCGGCGGCATCTACCTCGCCGTGTCGAAGACCACCGACCAGCGGCCGGTCACGACCGAGTTCGCGAAGGCGTACAGCGGCAACCAGTATCTCGGCAAGCGCGAGGTGGTCTTCGTCGAGGAGGTCGAGAACCAGGTCAACGTCCAGACCATGGCCACGCTGCGCGACTACTCCCTCTACACCCTGGCCGCCCTGTACGTGGCCAGCCTGGGCATCGGCTGGGTGCTGGCGGGGCGGGTGCTGCGGCCGGTCAGGGCGATCACCCGGACGACGGAGGAGATCCAGGCCACCGACCTGAAGCGGCGCATCGAGCTGGACGGCCCGCGCGACGAGCTGAAGGACCTGGCCGACACCATCGACACCATGCTCGACCGGCTGGAGGAGGCGTTCAGCGCGCAACGGCAGCTCATCGACGACGCCTCGCACGAGCTGCGCAGCCCGCTGACCATCATCAGGGCCAACGTGGACGCCGTGCTGGCCGCCCCCGACGCCAGCGAGGAGGAGCGGGTCAGGGCCGTGGCCATCGTGGACCGCGCGACCACCCGCATGACCCGGCTGGTCGAGGACCTGCTGGCCACCGCGAGGCGGCAGGGCACGGCGTTCGCCGACGCCGATCTCGACCTGGCCAGGGTGGTGGGGGAGGCGTGCGAGGAGTACGCCGCCCCCGCCGCGGCGCGCCGGATCGCGATCGTCCGCGACCTGGGCTCGGGGCTGGAGATGACCGGCGACGCCGACGCGCTGCGCCGCGCCGTGGCCAACCTGCTCTCCAACGCCGTACGCCTGTCGCCGCCGGGGGGCACGATCAGGGCCTCGGCGGGCCGGGACGAGGGCTGGCTGTGGGCGGCGGTCGGCGACGACGGCCCCGGGCTGCGGGAGGCCGACCAGGCGCGGGTGTTCGACCGCTTCTGGCGCGGCGAATCCAGCCGCCGGGACCGGCACACGGGCCTGGGCCTGGCCATCGTCCGCCAGATCGTGGAGTCGCACGGGGGCCGCGTGGCGGTGTTCTCGCAGCTGGGCCAGGGGTCCACGTTCGTGCTCTGGCTGCCTCCGCGCGGCGGCGTGCCCGGCACGCCGCCCGGCCACAACCCCCTCGCCGACCTGCTCGGGAACGCCTGAGCCCGGCCTGCTCGGGAACGCCTAGGTCGGCCTGCGGCGGCACCAGGCCCTGGTGAGCAGGAAGGCCGCCACCGGCAGCACGACCACCGCGATCCGCAGCCCGAGCACGACCAGCGCGTAGGTCTCAGGAGGAACCGTCAGCAGCGCGGGCGCGGGCGGCGGCGGCGCGGGGAACCCGGGCGCCGAGCTCATCACCGGCGGCGGCGCCGAGACCCACGTACCCGCCCAGAGCACGGTGAAGAACGTGATCACCGCGACGCCCGGCGCCGTCCGCGCGGGGGCCTGTGCCGGCCGGTCGAGCAGGTGGTGGACGTCGTGGTCGCCGGTGAACCGGCGCTCCAGGAACGGGTAGAACAGCAGCACGGCGAAGAAGATCGTCAAGACCAGCGGCGGGATCCAGAGGCCGAACTGCAGCACGTAACCGCCGACCGTGACCTCCCAGGCGGGAACCAGCCGCTGCGCCCCTTCGAGCACCCCGGCGTACCAGAACGGCTGCGCCGACGGCGGCGCGCCGCCCGGACGGTAGGCGCCGTGCTCCCACACCGGGTTGACCCGGACGAACGTGGCCAGCAGCGCGATGAACCCGATCGTGAACAGCGCCGTCGCGCCGTTCTTGACCGCGAAGTAGGGGAAGAACGGCCCGCCGGTCACCGTCTGCTCGCCGGCGGCCGTAGCGCGCCGTTCGGTGTGCTTCTGCCGCCACGTGAGGATGAGCGCGTGCAGCGGCACCACCGCGAGCAGGATGCCGGGCACGAGCAGCACGTGGGTGACGAACACGCGCGGGATGACCTGGCCGGGGAAGCCGCCGTCGAACGCGAACGCCGACAGGTACGTCCCCACCAGCGGGATCGACAGCAGCAGCCCCTGCGCCTGGCGCAGCCCCGTCATCGCGAGCTGGTCGGCGGGCAGCGAGACCCCCAGGAACGACTCGAACAGGGCCAGCCCGAACAGCAGCACCCCCAGCATCCAGGTCAGCTCGCGCGGTTTCCGGAACGCCCCGGTGAAGAAGACCCGGCACATGTGGGCCACGATCGCCAGCACGAACACCGTCGCCGCCCAGTGGTGCAGCTGGCGCATCAGCAGCCCGCCGCGCACCTGCACGCTGAGTTCCACGACCGACTCGTAGGCCACGTCGGGGTTCGGTTTGTAGAACAGCGTCAGGAACGTGCCCGTCAGGATCAGCAGCACGAACGAGTAGAGCGCCAGCTCGCCCAGCAGGAAGGACCAGTGGCTGGGGAAGAGTTTGCGCAGCTGCGGCCGTAACCAGCGCCCGAACGGCAGCCGGTCGTCGAGGTAGCGCGCCGAGCCGACGGCGGCCCTGGCGGAGCCGGTGAGCACGCGGGCCCGCCGCCCGGGCTTGGTAGGAGTGGCCATGGGGGCCTCCTGGTGGGGGTGTGATCCGATTCTGCACCCGGGGGCCCGCCTTTCTCAACAATTGGTTTAAACCAATTGGTCTAATCCAATTTCATACCTGCTGGTCGTATAATTGGATTAGACCTTTCATGTGCCCTTTACCAGCGCAAACGGTGACTTAAGAGGGGAGTGCAGTTTCATCATCAATTCCCCCGGTAGAGTCCGGGACAGAGGCGTTTGATTGGAGCGTGTGGTGGCCAAGTACGTTTACGACTTCACCGAGGGCAACAGGAATCAGAAAGATCTTCTCGGCGGTAAGGGTGCGAACCTCGCCGAAATGACGAACCTCGGGCTGCCCGTTCCCCCTGGATTCACGATCACCAGCGAAGCCTGCCGCCACTACCTGACGGAAGGCTCCGTTCCGGAGGGGCTGGACCAGGAGGTCGCCGGGCAACTGGAGGCGCTGGAGGCCCGGATGGGCAGGAAGCTCGGCCAGGCCGGCGATCCGCTGCTGGTGAGCGTCCGCTCAGGGGCGAAGTTCTCCATGCCGGGGATGATGGAGACCGTGCTCAACATCGGGCTCAACGACGAGTCCGTCCACGGGCTGGCCAAGCAGGCCGGCGGCAACGACCGCTTCGCCTGGGACTCCTACCGCAGGCTCATCCAGATGTTCGGCAAGACAGTGCTCGGCATCGACGGCGACCTGTTCGAGCGGGCGCTCGACACGCTGAAGGGCCGGCGCCAGGACACCGACCTGGACGCGGGCGAGTTGCAGGGGCTGGTGGAGACGTACAAGGGGATCGTCCGCGAGCAGACAGGCAAGGATTTCCCGGCCGACCCGCGCGAGCAGATGCGCCTGGCCGTCATGGCCGTCTTCGACTCGTGGAACGCCCCGCGCGCCGTCCTCTACCGCCGTCAGGAGCGCATCCCCGCCGACCTCGGCACCGCCGTGAACATCATGGCCATGGTCTTCGGCAACTACGGCGACGACTCCGGCACCGGCGTCGCCTTCACCCGCGACCCCGGCACGGGACAGCAGGGCATCTACGGCGACTACCTGCAGAACGCCCAGGGCGAGGACGTGGTGGCCGGGATCCGCAACACGGTCCCGCTGCAGGAGCTGCAGAGCATCGACCGGCACTCGTACGACGAGCTGCTGCGGATCATGGAAGTGCTGGAGAACCACTACCGCGACCTGTGCGACATCGAGTTCACCATCGAGCGCGGCAAGCTGTGGATGTTGCAGACGCGGGTCGGCAAGCGCACGGCGGCGGCCGCGTTCCGCATCGCCACCCAGCTCGTCGACCAGGGCCTCATCACGATGGACGAGGCCGTCACCCGGGTCACCGGCGACCAGCTCGCCCAGCTCATGTTCCCCCGCTTCGACGCGGGCGCTCCCAAGCGGAAGATCGCCAAGGGCATGAACGCCTCTCCCGGCGCCGCCGTCGGCAAGGCCGTCTTCTCCTCCGAGCGCGCCGTCGAGCTGGCCGGGCAGGGCGAGGACGTCATCCTCGTCCGCCGCGAGACCAACCCCGACGACCTGGCCGGGATGATCGCCGCCAGGGGCATCCTGACCAGCAGGGGCGGCAAGACCTCCCACGCCGCCGTGGTGGCGCGGGGGATGGGCAAGACGTGCGTGTGCGGGGCCGAGGAGCTGGAGGTGCACACCGGCGAGCGCCGCTTCGCCGCCCCCGGCGGCGTGATGGTCTCCGAGGGCGACGTCATCTCCATCGACGGGATGACCGGCGAGATCTATCTCGGCGAGGTGCCCGTCGTGGACTCGGCCGTGGTCGAGTACTTCGAGGGCGCCTCCGAGCCGGGCGACGATCTCGTCCGCGCGGTCGACCGCCTCATGCGGCACGCCGACGGGGCCCGCAGGCTCGGCATCAGGGCCAACGCCGACACTCCTGAGGACGCGGCCCGCGCCCGCCGCTTCGGCGGTGAGGGGATCGGGCTCTGCCGTACGGAGCACATGTTCCTCGGTGAGCGCCGCCAGCTGGTCGAGGACCTCGTGCTGGCCACCACGGACGAGGCCCGCCAGGCCGCCCTGGACGCCCTGGAGCCCCTCCAGAAAGCCGACTTCATCGGCATATTTCAGGCTATGGAGGGCGCTCCCGTCACGATCCGCCTGATCGACCCGCCCCTGCACGAGTTCCTCCCCGACATCGTGGACCTGTCGGTCAAGGCCGCCACAGAGACCGCCACGGACAAGGACCGCAGGCTCCTGGCGGCGGTCAAGCGCCTGCACGAGCAGAACCCGATGCTCGGCCTGCGCGGCGTCCGTCTCGGCCTGGTCATCCCCGGCCTGTTCGCGATGCAGGTCAGGGCCATCGCCCAGGCCGCCAAGGAGGTGCCGAGGGCCAGGCCCGAGATCATGATCCCGCTGGTGGCCGCCGTACAGGAGCTGGAGGCGGTCCGCGAGGAGTCCCTCAGGATCCTCGCGGAGACCGGCGTGCAGGCCCTGGTCGGGACCATGATCGAGGTCCCCAGGGCGGCGCTGACCGCGGGCCAGATCGCGGAGGCGGCCGAGTTCTTCTCCTTCGGCACCAACGACCTGACCCAGATGGTGTGGGGCTTCTCGCGCGACGACGTCGAAGCGGCCTTCTTCTCCCGCTACCTCGACCTCGGCATCTTCGGCGTCTCCCCCTTCGAGTCCCTGGACGAGGAGGGCGTGGGCCGCCTGGTCAAGATCGCCGTCGAGGAGGGCAGGGCCGCCCGGCCCGATCTGCACCTGGGGATCTGCGGCGAGCACGGCGGCGACCCTGCCTCGATCCACTTCTGCCACGACGTGGGCCTCGACTACGTCTCCTGCAGCCCGTTCCGCATCCCGGTGGCCCGCCTGGAAGCCGGCCGCGCCGCCCTGACCGATACCGACTCCGACACCCGCTGACGTTCCCGTGGGGTTTGTGGGGCTGTTGACAGAGCCCCACAAACCCCACGAAACTCTCCCGAAACACGCGTGTGGTCGCCAGCATGCGGTAAACGTTTACAGGAGAGTCCGATGCCCTTACCCCGATGGATCGCCGCCACCGCGCTCACGGTCGTGGCAGCGCTGAGCCTGACGGCCGGGCCCGGCGAGACGGGCGTACGGGAGGAGGGCCGGATCGTCACCGGCTCGGCCCCGTCGCCCGCCCTGGGCGAGGACATCGCCTACAACGTCTACCTCCCGGCGCGCTACGACCGGACCAAGGACCGCCACCCCGTGCTCTACCTGCTGCACGGCCGCGGCGACACCATGCAGGCGTGGACCCGCGTCAAGACCACGCTGGACGACATGATCCGCACCCGGCGCATCCCGCCGGTCATCGCCGTCATGCCGGACGCGCCGTGGAACGAGCGCGGCAACTGGTACGTGGACTCGCGCCACACCGGCGCCGACCTCCCCGGCCGCCCGGTGGAGACCGCCCTGACCAGGGACCTCATCGCCCATGTGGACGCCACCTACCGCACGGCCCCGATCAGGCAGGCCCGCCTGGTCGGCGGCTACTCGATGGGCGGCGCGGGCGCGCTGCGGTTCGCGCTCGCGCACCAGGACCTGTTCGGCGCCGCCGCGGTGCTCAGCCCGGCCGTGTACGCGCCGCTGCCGCCGTCCGACTCCTCGGCCCGCGACTACGGCGCCTTCGGCGAAGGCGATGCGAAGTTCTCGGAGGAGGTCTACCGCGAGCTCAACTACCCGTCCCTGCTGCCCGATCTGGACCAGGACCTGCCCGTCCGGCTGTTCGTGGCGGTCGGCGACGACGAGTACGCCAACCCCGACCCCGCCGACGCCCGCCACGACCTCGACTTCGAGTCCGCCGCCCTCTACAACGCGGCCAGGCGCTCGCCCGCGATCTCCGCGCAACTGCGTGTCATGGACGGCGGCCACGACTGGACGGTCTGGGCGCCCGCGTTCGAACAGGCCATGGGCGAACTGGGCCCCGGCCTGAGCGTCGTCCCGCCGACCGGCCTGCCCGCCCCGCTGCACGGCACGCCGGCCGCCGACTGGGCCGGCGGCGTGGCCGCCCACGCCGACGGCTCCCTGACCCTCGGGTACGCCGCCGACGGCCCCCTGACCCTCGGGTACGCCGCCGACGGCTCCCTGACCCTCGGG
>NZ_BAAAMU010000226.1:0-8152 GCF_039529435.1 Nonomuraea maheshkhaliensis | reverse complement strand
GGTCGAGGTCGGCGGCCAGCGCCTCGTCCTTGACGGCCGCGTCCGCCAGCCGGCGCGCCTGCCGCCCGCGCCAGCACCGCAGCGCGTCGGCCAGCCGGATCCTGGCCTGGTCCCTGCGGTCGAACGTGCTCAGCAGCGCCTTCGACTCCGACTCGAACTCCGCCAGCCGCTCGGCCGCCTGCGCCGCCCGCACCCGCTTGGCGTGCTCGTCGCGGCGGGCCTCACGCTCCTGCTCCAGCTCGGCGTCCAGGCCGGTGAGGGCGGCGATGGCCTCGAAGACGCGCTCGGGCGAGATCTCGTTGAGCGGCTGGGAGAGCAGGTTGGTGGCGACCTTGCTGCGTACGGACGTGGACAGGAACGACACGCACCTGACCCGGTCGCCGTAGAGCACCTTGGTCAGGTCGCGGGCCACGACGTCGCGCCGCCCGGCCGACTTCGGCAGCGACGCCCAGATCTCGTCGGCCCGCGCCACCCGCTCGGCCTCGGACGGCGACGCCGCCAGGTGCACCCCCTCCCGCCAGCGGATCTCCAGGTGCGGCGCCTCCTGGTTGACCTTCAGCCAGACGGTCAGCGCCCCGCCGGAGGTGTCGGGCACCTCGAACAGCTCCCCGTCGCTGTCAGCCGTGGAAGAGGCCGCCTCAGGAGGAGACGTGTCCTCCTGAGGCTCGAAGCCCTCCATGCCGGGCGGCCCGAAGACGCCCACGATGTATCCGTGGTCGGCGCTGGCCCACTGCCGGGCCCCGGCGCCGCTGGCCAGCTCGGCGTTGAAGAGCAGTTCCGACATCGCTTTGGCGCCGGAGGCGAAGCGCCACTGCTCGTCACCCAGCAGCGCCGTGATCGAGGCGATGAACGACGACTTGCCCGCCCCGTTGGAGTCCTTCGGCCCCGCGCCCGCCACCACGATGAGCGTGCCGGGGACCGTCGGCACCGGATGGGTCGACAGCCGCGAGATGTTGACCGCCTGCACGGCGATCAGCACCCGGTCTCCGACGACGTTCTCCACCTGCGACACCTGAAACCCCCGTTGTCCTTCCATTCGCCTTGAAAACCGACAAAAGCCACTACAAAGCCGCGAAAGCCGTCACTTCGCCGATCTTCGCGCCAGTACGGCCGCCGCCAGCGGCGTGTTCGGCCCCGCCGCCAGGATCAGCTCTTCCTGCAGCCGCCGCCTGGCCGCCGGGGTGAGCCGGTGGAACTGCGGCCCCGGCACGTAGCCGCCCGCCTCCTCGCCCGCCTTGACCTGCCCGATCAGCCCGGCGTGCCGCAACGAGCGCAACGCCGCCTCCAGTTCGCCGATCGGCAGCTGGGTGTGACGGCGCAGCTCGTCGACCGGGGTCGGGTGCGGCGACAGCCAGGAGTCCTCAGGCAGCAGCCCCTCGGCGCGCGGGATGGCCACGGAGTGCACGAGCACGAGCGTCAGCACCGCCCGCTCGCTCACGCCCAGCCGGGTGCCCTCGCCCTCGGAGCCGCTCAGCTCGGCGGCGACGGCGTCGTCGTAGCCGGAGGTCCAGCGCTCGCGGTGCCTGATCAGCGTACGGCCGCGCCTGGCCAGCATCTCGCCCAGCGTGTGGCGCAGCGCCGGATCGCGCAGGGCCGCGAACCGCACCTCCTGCACCGGCTCCGCCGCGTGCTCGACCACCATGAACGCCGCCACGAGCTCCGCCCGCCGCCGCTCGTCGTAGCCGCTGAGCAGGTCGTCGAACTCGGCCGCCCCGCCCTCGGCCCGGCCCCCTGCTCCGGCGGGCGCCGCGGGCTGGGGGACGGCAGCGGCCACGATGTCGGCGTCGCCGACCACGGTCAGCTCGGGCCGCTCGGGCTCGGGCAGCCGGCGTACGAGCTCCTGCAACTGCGCGTGCGACTCCACCGGCCACAGCGCGCACCTGGGCCCGAGCAGCACCACGCCGTCGTCGACGACGATCCAGGCGGAGTCGTGCAGCCGCCGCAGCGCGCCGCGCGCCCAGTTGCGCATCAGGTCGTCGGTGCGGCCGATCAGCTCGCGGTAGGTGTCGAGCACCAGCTCCACGGGGGCGGGCTCACCCGGCCACGGATCCACGGACTGGTCGCGCCAGCAGCACTTGAGCACCGCCGCCAGCACCCGCCTGGTCTCCCCGGACCGCTCCACCGAGACGGGCGGCACCTGGTGCTCGTCGAGGAGCGACGGCGTCACCCCGTCGGGCCACACGGGCACGGCCTCGCCGGTGGAGTCGGGCCTGGTCAGCCGGAGCATGCCGGGAGCCGCCGCCACCCCGGCCCCCAGCCGGGCCGGCCCGCCCGCCCGCACCCGCGCGTGGGCGACGGCGTGAGCCCGCCGATCGGCGTTCATGAGACCCGCTCCAGGTAACCGTGGGAGAGCCACGCGGGCTCGCGCTCGGGATCGACGCTCAGCCCGTCGGCCCAGGCCAGCCGGTAGGGCAGCTCGGGTCTCAGGTCGACGGTGGTGAGGTCGGCCAGCACCCGCCGGGCGGACGGCCAGTCGGAGCCGAGCACGTCGGCCAGCGCGACCCGGTCGGCCTCGCCCAGCAGCGACTCGGCCATCCGGGTCAGCCGTTCGAGCGCCGCGCCCGGCGAGGAGTCGAGCGAGGACTCGGGCCCGGGGTCGGGCAGGTTGGAACGCGGGGGAGTGGGCTGGGCGGGGGCGGGGCGCGGGGCCTCGTCGACGGCGCGGGCGATGGCGGCCGGATCGTGCCACGGCGCGGGCGCGTCGAAGACGAACCCGTCGAGCACCGCCGCCAGCCGCTCCCTGGACGCCGTCTGCGCAAAGGTGCGCCACGTCTCCGTCGGCAGCAGCGTCAGGTTGCGCGTCATGCCCGCCGAGTCGGCCAGGCGCCCGGCGGCGCGGCGGGAGGCGTCGCTGTAAGCGTAGATGGCCGCCCGCAGGTCGGTGCAGACCCGGTCGAGCTCCGGCCACCGGGTCAGGATCGTGCCGTGCAGGCTCTGCGCCCTGCGCGCGATCTCCTCGGTGCCCCACAGCTTGGGCGCCTGCTCGCGCAGCTCCTCGATGGTGCCCGTGGTGAGCGTGATCAGCTCCAGCGCCCACAGCCGGAACGCCCGCGCCAGGTTGAGCGCGCTCTGCCTGGCCTCCTCCATCGTGGTGCGCGGATCGGCGACGTTGAGGTCTTCGAGCGCGAGCAGCCGGTGCATCTCCGACTGCCCGCCGTCGTCCATCATCCGCCGGATGAACATCAGCCCCACCACACTCGTGAACGAGGCGCGGTAACGGAGCTGGTTGGGCTTGGGGAACACCTCGCGGATCGCGCCGAGCCCCTTGAGCACGCGCAGCCGGTTGTCGAACTGGTCGGCGGGATGGGCCCGGCAGGCGAAGCGCATCTGCTCGTGGGTCAGCCACTCCTCGCCGGCCTCCGCGAACGCCGCGAACAGCGTCTCGGCGATGTCGACCAGGGCGGGATCGTCGACCACCGCCCCGCTGTCACGGGCCAGCGCGGCGAACATGCGGCGGTAGGTCGACAGGACCGCCTCGTCGGTGAGGACGGAGTCGAGGGTCAGTGGCTGTTCGGACACGGGCACTAAGGTACGGCTTCACACCGACACTCTTGGCACGTCCGCACCGCGAGCCCAGCCCGATGCCCAGCCGAACCACAGGTATACCAGCGAGTACGTACGCGTACGGGACGCCTGGGCGCTAGGGTGATGCCCGATAACACGGGGGCGAAACACTCAGTAATCGTACAAACCGGGGTGAGTGACGAGTGCGCATGCTCCGAGGCGATCGAGCCACGGCGTTGGTCGCCGCCGCGCTGGCCGCGATCCTGGTCGCCGTGGCGGCATGGCTGGGCGTGGGCGTGTCGAGCGCCAACCCCAAGCTGGCCGACGTCGGCGCGTGGCTCTGGACGAAGGCCAGCGGCAAGATCGTGCACGTCAACGGCCTGTCGGGCGAGGTGGACGGCTACCTCAACGACAAGGCGGGCCGTCAGCTGCGGGTGGTGCAGGACGGCGGCGACGTGCTGCTCGTGGACGACCAGACCGGTTACGTCAGCCGGATCGAGCCGAGCCAGCTCAGCGTGGCCCAGACCCGCGACTTCGGCGCGGCCGGGCTGCAACTGGCCGTGTCCGGCGGCACGGGCTACGCGGTCGATCCCGCGAGCGGCCGGATCCAGCAGCTCGACCCCGCCACGCTCAACACCGTCGGCGACGCGCTCACCCTGCCCGCCCCGCTCGGCGCGGCCCGCATCGACGGCGGCGGACGCCTGTGGGTGCCGGTCACCGCCAGGGGCGAGGTCGTCCCGGTGGCCGAGGGCACGGCGGCGGCCCCGGTCAAGGTCGGAACGCCCGGCGAGGAGCTGTCGGTCACGATCGCCGGCGGCCTGCCCGTCGTCGTCAACAGCCGCGCCGCCACCGCCACCGTCATCGGGTCCGACGGAGGGATCGGCGAGATCACCCTGCCCAAGGGCGTCTCCCAGGCGGCCAAGGGCGGCGCGCTCACCCCCGCCGCCACCGAGGGCTCGCTGGTGCCGATCCTGACGCCGGGCGACTCGGGGCTGCTCGTGGTGATCGACACCGCCTCCAACGCCGTGCTCAGCACCAAGTTCAGCACCGGCGACCCGGCCGCGCTCGGCACGCCGCAGGTGCTCGGTACCAAGGTGTACGTGCCCGACCAGGCCAGCGGCTCCTTGATCGTCTGGGACAGCGCGGACGGCGGCCGGCCCACCACGCTCAGGGTCGCCCAGGAGCCGGGCCCGGTGGACGTCTTCGTCAAGGACGGCCTGCTGTGGGCGAACGACGAGAACGGCGACAAGGCCATCGTCATCGACCCGGAAGGCCGCAAGCACGACATCGCCAAGGACGACTCTGACGTACCGGGGCCGACCAGCACCCCCAAACCCAAGCAGACGCCGCGCACCGACCCGACGCGGACCGACACCCCGCCAGAGACCGACCCCGTCGAGACCACGACGCGCGCCCCGGTCCCGCCGGCGACGCGTGAGCCGACCCGCGAGCCTACTCGTGAGCCGACCCGAGAGCCGACCCGAGAGCCGACACGGACGCCGACGCGGACGCCGTCCTCGACTCCCACGCCGAGCGCGCCGGCGCCGCCCGGCGGCGTCACGGCCAGGTCGGGGCCGGGCAAGGTGACCGTCACCTTCAGCCCCTCGGCCGGCGGCAAGGTCGACCGGTACACGCTCAAGACCTCCGGCGAGGGCAGGTCCGTGCCGCAGTCGGTGGGCGCCGACGGGCCGTACCGGTTCGAGTTCACCGGCGGGAGCTGTACCGGCGAGTACACGTTCACCGTGGTCGCGCACTGGCAGGGCGGCGAGGTCGAGTCCGAGCCGAGCGCGGAGGCCAAGCCCTGCGTGGCGCCCGGCTCGCCGACCGGATTCGCGGCCAAGGCCAGGAACCGCGGCGCGGAGCTCACCTGGAACGCCCCCGAGGGCGCCGACGACGCCACCACGTACGAGCTGACCGGCGCCGCCACCAACGACGCGATCAAGGGCACCTCGTTCACCGTCGAGGGGCTGAAGAACAACCAGAAGCACACGTTCAAGCTCAAGGCCAGGAACGCGGCGGGAGAGAGCCCCGACGTGGCCACCACCGAGGTGGACCTGGCCTACCCGAAGCAGCAGTACAAGAACGCCAGCAACGAGGACACCAACACGATCATCCGCACGACCCCGTCGGCCGGCGCGAAGGCGGGAACCATCCCGCAGAAGGAGTACATCACCCTGACCGTGATCTGCCAGGTCAAGGGAGCCTCGTACACCGACTCGTCCACCGGCAAGACCAGCGACATCTGGAACCGGATCGAGAGCCAGTACGGCAACGGCTACCTGAACGACACCCTGGTGGCGACTCCGGACGGAGGCTTCCCCGAGGGGCCCCTGTTCGAGTGCACCGACTGAGAAGGGGACTCAGTTGAACCAGTACAACTACGGGGACCAGAACTACGGGGACCAGTTCGACCAGACCGCGCAGCCGTACCAGCAGCAGCCTCAGGTGCCGCAGCAGCAGGCGGCCCAGCAGGTTGCGCAGCAGCAGCCCGCGCAGCTGGCCGGGCAGTTCGCCCAGCGCTTCCAGCTGCTCGCGAGCAACATCGAACGCATCATCCGCGGCAAGCACGAGGCCATCGAGCTGGCTCTGATCTGCCTGTTCGCCGAGGGGCACCTGCTGGTCGAGGACGTGCCGGGCACCGGCAAGACCACCCTCGCCCGCTCGGTCGCGGCCAGCGTGGACGCGGAGTGGCGGCGCATCCAGTTCACGCCCGACCTGCTGCCCAGCGACATCACCGGCGTGTCCATCTTCAACCAGGCCCACCAGAAGTTCGAGTTCCACCACGGGCCCGTCTTCGCCAACATCGTGCTCGCCGACGAGATCAACCGCGCCTCGCCGAAGACGCAGGCCGCGCTGCTGGAGGTCATGGAGGAGCGGCGGGTCACGGTGGACGCCGAGCCGCATCCGGTGCCCAGGCCCTTCCTCGTCGTGGCCACGCAGAACCCGGTCGACATGGACGGCACGTACCCGCTGCCCGAGGCGCAGCTCGACCGGTTCCTGATGAAGATCTCCGTCGGCTATCCGGACCACCTGTCGGAGGTCGAGGTGCTCAAGGGCATGCCGACGGGGCCGCAGGTCGAGCGGCTGCCGGTGGTGGCGCGTGCCTCCGACGTCGCCGGGATGATCGACTTCGCCTCGCGGATCCACGTCGCCGACCCGGTCTACGACTACATCGTGGCGCTGTGCGGCGCCACCCGTACCAGCCCCCACCTGCGGCTGGGCGCCAGCCCGCGCGGCAGCCTGGCGCTGCTGCGCGCGGCCAGGGTCAAGGCCGCCGCCGCCGGACGGCACTTCGTCGTGCCCGAGGACGTCAAGGTGCTGGCCGTCCCCGTACTGGCGCACCGCCTGATCCTCACCCCAGAGGCCGAGCTGCGCGAGGTCACCGCCGCGACCGCGCTCGGCGAGATCCTCGCCGGGATGCCGGTGCCGCAGGCGGCCTAGGGTGCGGCTCATGGCGGTGCTGACGCCGCTGGGCCGGGGCACGCTCGCCGGCGCCGTCGTCCTGTACGGGGCCGGGTTCGCGCTCGGCTACCCCGAGCCCGTCGTGCTCGCCACCGGCGCCCTGCTCGCGCTGGCCGCCGCCCTGGCCTGGACCGCTCCGAAGCCGCGCCTGGAGGTGCACAGGGAGGTCACGCCGGTCAAGGTGCCGCGCGGCGACGCCGCCGTCGCCGTCCTGAACGTGGCCAACCTCGGCGGCCGGGGCCTTTCCGGGCTGCGCGCCCAGGACCGGATCGGGGCCGACGAGCACACCGTCGACCTGCCCAGGCTGCCCAAGGGGGCGACGCGGACGGTGTCGTATCCGCTGCCGACCGGCACGCGCGGGCAGATCCCGGTGGGGCCGCTCGCGCTCGTGCGCGCCGACCCGTTCGGGCTGACCCGCCGCGTCCGCTCGTACGGCCGCCCCGCGACTCTTCTGGTACGGCCCCGCACGGTCCCCCTGCCCGTCCCGCCGTCCGGCAAGGCCCACCACCTGGAGGGCCCCACCAGCGACAACGCGCCCAGCGGCACGGTCACCTTCCACACCCTGCGCGAGTACGTGGTGGGCGACGACCTGCGTCACGTCCACTGGCGGTCGAGCGCCCGCACGGGGACGCTGATGGTGCGCCAGCTCATCGACGCCAGCCTGCCGACCACGACGGTGCTGCTCGACACGCGGGGGCTGACGGAGCCGGCGGTGGACGCGGCCGCCTCGGTCGCCGTGGCGGCGGCCCGTTCCGGTTTCCCGGTACGCCTCCTCACCGACGCCGGGCCCCTGCCCGACACCCGGACGGACGCGGAGGCGGTCCTGGACCGGCTCGCGCTGGTCCAGGCGAGTGTTTCGGGGGGACCTTCCGGGGACTCTCTCGGAGCCTCTTCCGGGGGCTCTTCCGGGGTCACGGAGGCGCTGCGGACGGCGCGGGGCGGGGGATCGCTGGTGCTGGTGACGGGGGATCCGGTGGAGGTGGGGCGGGTCGCCGGGGTACGGCGCCGCTTCGACCGGGTCATCTGCGTGTACGTCGGCTCCGGCCCCGCGCCCGCCGCGCCGCCCGGGGTGTCGGTGGTGCGTGTTTCGTCGCTGGAGGAGTTGCCGGTGGCCTGGGGCACCCGATGACCGACCAGACCCTCGGCGGGCCACCTCCCCCGCCCGGCCCCGGTCCGCCGCCCGCGT
>NZ_BAAAMU010000225.1:0-8172 GCF_039529435.1 Nonomuraea maheshkhaliensis | reverse complement strand
CCTCGGCTACAGCGAGAGATCAAAGCACAGCAGAGATCATTCTGTTAGGACCTCTTAGGCCGAATTGCCTAGGCCCCGGGCCCGATGTGCGGTCCGGGGCCCGGCCATAGCGTTCCGGTATGACGACGACGATGGAGAAGACGGCGGCGGCCCCCAGCGTGGTGGCCCCTCAATACCGGGCGCTGAGCGTCGGGCTGGTCGCCCTGGTCATGTTGCAGGCGTTCGAGGCCATGGCGGTGGCCACGGCCATGCCCGTGGTGGCGCGCGATCTTGACGGCATGCACCTGTACAACCTGGCCTTCAGCGCCACGCTGGCCGCCAGCGTGATCGCCACGGTGCTGGGCGGACGATGGAGTGACGTGCGGGGGCCGCTCCCGCCGATCGCGGCGGGGGTGGCGGCGTTCGTGGCGGGGCTGCTGCTGGCCGGGCTCGCGCCGACGATGGAGCTGTTCGTGGCGGGCCGGTTCGTGCAGGGCATCGGGATGGGATTCACCCAGGTCGCCTTGTACGTCCTGGTCGCCCGGGTCTATCCGCCGGCGATGCATCCCCGGGTCTTCGCCCTGTTCTCGGCGGCGTGGGTGGTGCCCTCGATGATCGGCCCCGCCATCGCCGGTTTCGTGGTGGAGAACGCCGACTGGCGGCTGATCTTCCTCGGCGTCACGGTCATCGTGATCCCCGCCGCGCTGCTGCTCTGGCGCGGCACCGCGGGCAAGATGGCCACCGGCATCGACGCCGCGCCCGCCTCCGGCCTCGGACGCAAGCTCGTCTACGCCACGCTGACCGCCGTCGCCGCCGCACTGATCCAGTACGGCAGCGCGCTCAAGCTGGCCGGCCTGCCCCTGCTCGCGGCCGGCGTGGTGCTGCTGGTCATCTCCCTGCCCAAGCTGCTGCTGCCCGGCTCGCTCCGGGCCGCTCGGGGCCTGCCGACGGGGCCGGTCCTGCGCGGCCTGGCCTTCGGCTCGTACACGGCGGCCGAGGTGCTCATCCCGCTCATGCTCATGAACGAGCGCGGCCTGAGCGCCACCGGCGCCGGCGTGGTGCTCACCGTCGGGGCGCTCGGCTGGTCCACCGGCTCGTGGATCAAGGGCCGCGGCATGATCGGCAACCTGACGGCCATCCGCGGCGGCGCCGCCATGATCGCGGCCGGCATCGCCATGGTGAGCCTCGTGCTCGTCGAGCAGGTGCCGCTCGCGGTCGCGTACGTGGCGATGGCCCTGGTCGGGCTCGGCATCGGCGCGCTGCACCCGACGGTGTCGGTCCTGGTGCTGGAGATGTCCAAGAAGGGCGAGGAGGGCGACAACTCCGCGGCCGTGGGCGTGGGGGAGTCGGTGTTCACCGTCATGGCCGTCGCGATCAGCGGCGCCCTGTTCACCGCCGCCGCCCAGAACTACGCGGCCGGTCTCGCCTTCGCCGTCGCGCTTGCCGTCCTGGCCGTCGTACTGGCCCCGCGTTTCGTGCACGCCTCGGCACCGGGCACTATGGAGGAGACCGCGTCATAGAAAAGGGGGGTTCATGCCGCGAGTGCGTGAGCTCGAGGTCTTCCGGCTGCTGCTGCCGTACGGCAGGAAGTCGGAGACCCTGCTCGTCAAGCTCACCGACCACGGCGGCATGACCGGGTGGGGCGAGGCCACCTCGCCCCCGGCCAAGACGTGGGCCAAGCTGGAGGAGACGCTGGCCGCGCAGCTGATCGGGGTCGACTGGGAGCATCCCGACACCGTGCCGACCGGCGAACCGGCCGTCGACATGGCCTGCTGGGACCTGTGGACCAGGATGCGCGGGGTGCCGCTCGCCGAGGCGATCGGCGGCACCCGCACCTCGCTCGTGGCGACCGTGCGGCTGACCCCCGACTCGTCCGTCGAGAGCCTGGTGTCCCGGGTCAACCAGCAGGTCTGCGCCGGATACGGGCACGTCACGGTGGACGTCAGGCCCGGCTGGGACGTGGAGCCCATCCGCGCGGTGCGGCAGGCGTACCCGGCGCTCACGCTCGCGGTCGACTGCGGCAACGCCTACACCGACCTCGACCAGCTGCTCGCGCTCGACTCCTACGGTCTTGAGGTGATCGAACGGCCGTTCGCGGTCGCCGACACCTACTCCCACGCCTCGCTCCAGGACCAGGTGACCGCCTCGGTGGCGGTCGAGGCGGGCTCGTCCGCCGAACTGGACGACTACCTGACCCTGCGGGCGGCCCGTGTCCTGCTGCTGCGGCCGTCCGCCTTTCCCTCGCTGTCGGAGGTACGCCGGGCGCACGACCGGGCGGCGGCGGCCGGCTGGGACATCCAGTGCACGGGCGGCCAGGGGGCCGGTCTGGCCAGGGCGGCGACGGTGGCGGTGGCCAGCCTGCCCGGGTGCACGCTGCCGTGCGATGTCACGCAGCCGCCGCGGCAGAACCAGATCGTCACGCCGATCGTGGGTGCGAACGCCGGGGTGATCGCGGTGCCGTTGACGCAGCCGGGGCTGGGGCACGACATCGACGAGACGCGGTTGCACCGGATGGTCAAGGAGTCCTTCCGGGTGTGACGTTGGCGTGATCACCTTCCCCTACCGTTGTCCCGAAATTTCGGGATATCGGGGGGATGCGGTGGAGCTGACCAGGGAACGGATCTTACGCATCCTCCTGACCAGGCATCCGGCCTGGCTGGTGCCGGAGCCGCTGAAGATCGTCATCGGCACGGTCGTGATCTGCGCCGTCGCAGCCGCCTTCACCGTGCCCTTCGCCGCCCTGGGCGGTTTCGGGCTCCTGCTGATCGTGGCGGTGTGGGTCGCCGTGCTGTGGGCGTTTCTGGCCGCCCGGGTGCCGCGTACGTATGAGTGGAGCTGCCCGCGGCTCCCCCTGGACGACCAGCCGCGATTACGCGCCGTGATCGAGGAGGCCGGGCGGCTGGCCGGGCTCGACGGCCTGCCGACGGTGCGGCTGACGGCCGATCGAGGGGTGTGGGTGCGCGTCAAGGGGGACGGGCGGGTGGAGCTGATGATCGGCACTTACCTGCTCTTGGGGATGCGAGCGGAGGAACTGCGCACGTTCATCCTGCGCGAGCTGATCAGTGCTCAGCGGTGGTCGTGGCACGAGCGGTGGGCGGTCACGCTGGTGCGCGCCCATCGCGACTGGGAGTGGCTGGCCGCGGCCTGCGCGCCGGTGCGTCACGCCCTCACGGCCGAGACCGCCGCCCTGGTCGGCTGGAAGGCCCTCTTCGCCGCCACGCGTGCCGAACTGGTCGCGCGGCAGGCGTTCCGGTGGCATCTGACCCGGTACGCGACGAGCTTCGCGGGCAAGGGGTGGGCGACCGACCTTTATGAGAGCTTCCGGTGGAAGATCCAGGAAGACGGGCTGATGACCCGGGTCCGGCCGCGAGCCGAAGAACTCTCCCGTGCCCTCTCCGACGCGGTCGAACTCGAGTGCGGCGGCTATCCCGCCCGGCCCGATGACGAGGCCGATGACGAGGCCGGTGATGAGGCCGGCGATGAGCCTCGTGGTGATGAACGGCTCATGGGCGATGACGAATGGTCGCCCAGCTCGGAAGGCGGCGTCTTGGAGAGTGTGGCGCCCGCGCTCGAACTCCGGCTGAACAAGGTGGTGACCTACCGGGTGGCAGGCGGGGTGAGCCTGTCGCTGTTCGCCAGGCCGTACCGGCTGAGCGAGATTCCCGCGCACGAATGGACCGCTCCCATGGTGATCCAGCGCGCTGCCGTGCTCGAAGCCGCCACCCAGCTCCTCGGCCGGCCCGCCACGAACCTGGACGTCGTCGAGCTGGTGGTCGCGGGGCGCGCCGGCGAGCTGGAGTGGTGGCACGGAGAGGGCCCGTGCGCGCACCCCACGCCCGGCGTCTGCGCCCTCATGCCGCTGTTCGACGTGGCCCTGCGCCGCCGGGGCTACACGCACGAACACGTGTTCGCTCAGCGCGTGCTTCTCGGCCCGGCCGGGGACCGGGTTGACCTGGTAGAACTGTCCAAGAAGACGGAGTCAGGCGAGCCGTGGGGGCTCATGCTCGGAGGGCCGATGACCGGAGACGACACGGAGGCCGACGCCATCCGGCTGGCCGGTGAGTCGCTGGCGGCCGGTGACGCGACCGGCTGGTTCGAGCGGCTCTACGCCGAGTCCGCGACCGGCGACGCCATCGTCCCGTGGGATTCTCGCTCACCCCATCACCTGCTGACGGAGTGGGGCGACCAGCAGTTCGCCGCGCCCGACGGAGGTGCCGGCAGGTCGCCGGAGAGAGCGGCACCCGAGGTGGGCGCCGGGGACTCGCCCGGGCGGGCCGAGGGTTCGCGTGGGCGGGCGCTGGTCGTGGGGGCCGGGCTCGGTGACGACGCCGAATACGTGGCCGGGCTCGGTTACGAGACGGAGGCGTTCGACGTGAGCGAGTCGGCGGTCCAGCTCGCCCGCAAGCGCTTCCCCGGCAGCCGGGTGCGCTACCAGGTCGCCGACCTGTTAGATCCGCCGAAGGAGTGGCACCGGGCCTTCGACCTGGTCGTCGAGGTCATGACCGTGCAGTCCCTCCCGGAGTCCCTGCACGGGCGGGCCGTCGCGGGGGTGGCCGGGTTCGTCCGGCCAGGGGGCACGTTACTGGTCATCGCGACGGGACGGGACGAGGACGCGCCGGTGTTCCCGCCGCCCTGGCCCCTGACACCGTCCGAGATCACGGCCTTCGCCGCGGAAGGGCTGAAGGCGGCCAGGATCGAGGACCTGCGGGGCGGCGAACGACACCGCTGGCGCGCCGTCTTCCACCGCCCCGCCTGACAGCGGCTATCGGGCGTGTTCCGTGGTGGGGAGACCGAGGGGCTCGACCCGCTTCAGGATCACCGCGTACGTGAACGCGCCCAGCAGTGCCACAGCCGAGATCACCATCAGCGGCACGGTGAACGACGACGTCCGGTCCACCAGGACGCCGATCATGATGGGGCTGATGATGCCGGCGAAGTTCGAGGCGAAGTTCTGGATGCCGCCGATCGAGGCCACGTGCCGGTCGGCGGGAGCCACGTCGGCGGGCAGCGACCAGATGTTGGCGGCGGCGAACGTCGAGCCCGCGTACGCCACCGACAGCAGCGCCAGCGCCATCCACGCCTCGGGCACCCACACGGCGATCCCGATCACGGTCGAGACCAGGAAACCGCCGGCGATGAACGTCTTCCTGACCTTCGTCACCGAGTCGCCGGCCGAGATGCGGCGGTCGGCGAGCCAGCCGCCCAGCCACTCGCCGCCGATCGCCACCAGGCCGGGCAGCGCGCCGAAGAGCCCCAGTTTCAGCAGGCTGAAGTTCCGCTCCTCCACCAGGTAGGTCGGAAAGAAGGTGAGGAAGAAGTAGACGACCATGTTGAGGCAGAAGAAGCCCAGCATCATCGCCCAGATCGTGCGATAGCGAAACAGGTCCCGCCACCGGACTTGGTCACCCTCGCCCTCGTCACCCTCGAAGCCCCGCGCCCCGCCCTCGCGCAGGTAGTCCAGCTCCTCCTGAGTGATCTTCGGGTGCTCCTGCGGGTCGCGGTAGGCCCGCCACCACCCGTACGCCCACAGCAGCCCCACCACGCCGATGATCGCGAACGTCCACCGCCAGCCCAGCCAGGCGATCAGCGTCGTCACGATGGGCAGCGCGATGACGCCGCCCACCCGGGAGCCGGAGTCCCAGATCCCGGTGGCCAGGGCCCGTTCGTGCTTGGGGAACCAGCGGCCGACGACCTTGGCGCTCGTCGTGGCGGCCGGGCTCTCCCCGACGCCGAGCAGCAGCCGTACCCCGAAGAGTGAGGCGAAGCTGCCGGCCAGGGCCGTCAGCGAGGTGAACAGCGACCACCACACGGCGGCGAACGTGAACGTCCTGCGCGGCCCGTACCGGTCGACGAACCAGCCGGCGGCGAGCTGGAAGAAGTCGTACGACCAGAAGAACGCCGCCAGGATCATGCCCTCCTCGGTCTTGCTGAGGTGGAACGTCTCACCCATGAACGGCAGCGCGACGCCCAGGCTGGCCCGGTCCAGATAGTTGATGACGAGCCCGGCGAAGACGTAACTGATCATGTACCAGCGCAGCCGGCCGTGGACGGTGCTCCGGGAGGTTGTGGCCATGGCGATCCTCAGTACAATTTCCTATTGGATAATTCGGACATGTTGCCTAGAGTTCACCACTGACGTCAAGTGAAGGACGTCAAGTGAGGTCGCAGGAGAGAGATGACAGGCAGTGAGCTGAAAGGGCCGGTACGCGCCGCCCGCCGCAGCGTCCTCACCGAGGACCTCTACGAGCGCGTCAAGAGCCTGATCATGAACGGTGAGCTCGAACCGGGCGCCCGGGTCAACATCTACGCGGTGGCCAGACTCCTCGAGGTCTCCCAGACGCCGGTGCGCGAGGTGCTCTCGGCGCTGGAGTCGGAGGGCCTGCTGACCAAGGAGGCGCTGCGCGGCTATTCGGTGGCGCCCGTGCTGGGCCCCGCCCAGGTCGCCGACCTCTACCAGCTCAGGCTGCTGCTGGAGCCGTGGGCCGCCGCGAGGGCCGCCGAGCGGATCGACCCCAGCGCGGCCGCCCGCCTGCGCGCCGAGCTGGACAGCGTCCCGCAGGCGCCGCAGGGCACGCGGTACGAGGACTACCACGCCATCGCCGCCCACGACGCGCGCTTCCACGACCTGGTGGCCGAGCTGTCCGGCAGCCCCGCGCTGCGCGAATCGCTCCAGCGCACCCACTGCCACCTGCACCTGTTCCGCATCGAGTACGAGGGCAGGCGCAGCGGCGAGCCCACGCTGGCCGAGCACGCCCGCATCGCCGAGACCGTCACGGCGGGCGACGCCCGGGCGGCCGAGCAGGCGATGCGCGACCACCTCGGCGCCGCCCGCGACCGCTTCCTCCGGATGGGACCATCGACATGACGAAGATCATCAGCGCCTCGGCCGCCCTGGTCGACCTGCCCGTGGAGACCGTCAGGACGGACGCCGTGCAGGCGTTCGTCAAGCAGGAGACCATCGTCGTGGACCTGCGCACGGACGACGGCCTCGACGGCACCGGCTACTCCTACACGATCGGCACCGGCGGCCGGGCCGTGCTGTCCATGCTCCGCGATCACCTGCTGCCCCTGCTGGAGGGCCGTGACGCGCGGGACGTGGAGGCGGCATGGCGCGAGCTGTTCGCCGTCACCCGCGCCACCACGGTCGGCGCGATCACCTCACTGGCCCTGGCCGCCGTGGACACCGCCCTGTGGGACCTGCGCTGCCTGCGCGCGGGCGAGCCGCTGTGGCGCCTCGCGGGCGGCTTCCGCCGGGCCGTCCCCGTGTACGACACCGAGGGCGGCTGGCTGCACCTGTCCACTGATGACCTGGTACGGGGCGCGCTCGCGGCCAAGGAGTCGGGCCTGCGCGGCGTCAAGCTCAAGATCGGCCGCCCCCGGGCCGAGGAGGACGCCGAGCGGGTGGCCGCCGTCCGCGCCGCCGTGGGGCCGGGGATGGACATCATGGTCGACGCGAACCAGTCCATGACGTACGCGGAGGCCAGGCGGCGGGCGCACGTGCTGGAGCCGTTCGACGTCGGTTTCTTCGAGGAGCCGCTGCCGGCCGACGACGTGCAGGGGCACCGGGAGCTGGCCAGGTCCACCTCGATCCCGGTGGCGGTGGGGGAGTCGCTGTACTCGGTCGGCCAGTTCCGCGACTACCTGGCGCGCGGCGCGGCCTCGGTGGTGCAGGCGGACGTGGCCAGGGTGGGCGGGATCACGCCGTGGCTCAAGGTGGCCCACCTGGCGGAGGCGTTCAACGTGGCCGTGTGTCCGCACTTCCTGATGGAGCTGCACGTCAGCCTGGTGGCGGCGGTGCCGGCGGGCACGTACGTGGAGCACATCCCGCAGTTGCGCGCCGTCACCCGCACGGAGCTGCCGATCGAGGACGGGCACGCCGTCGCGCCCGACGAGCCCGGCCTGGGCATCGCCTGGGACAGGAACGCCCTGGACGACCTCCGCGTCGCCTGACTCAATCCCCGGGGTGGCCGGGGAGGCGGGATTCCAGCAGGTGGACGATCTCGGCGTGGCCGGTGCCGAGGAAGTGTTCCGAGCGCAGTTCGCCCGCTTCGTCCCGTACCTCCGCCACCACCCGCACGTCGCCCCCTTCCGACCGCTCCCGCCGCACCTCGATCCGCGCCCCCGGCGGGGCGTACGCGCCGGCCCGCGCGCGCACCTCCGCCTCGGCGTCGCGCCCGGCGAGCTCGCGGGCGA
>NZ_BAAAMU010000224.1:0-8182 GCF_039529435.1 Nonomuraea maheshkhaliensis | reverse complement strand
CCGATCCACACGCCCGGCCACACCCCGGAGCACACCAGCTACCTGGTGCTCATCGACGGCGAACCGGTCGCCCTGTTCTCCGGCGGCAGCCTGCTGGTCGCCTCCGCCGGCCGTCCCGATCTCCTCGGCCCCGAACGCGCCCGCTCCCTGGCCCGCCTGCAGCACCTTTCGCTGCGCCGCCTGGCCGCACTGCCACCCGGCACCGCGCTGTATCCGACCCACGGCGAGGGCTCGTTCTGCACCGCGACCGGCGCCGGCCGCCTGACCTCCACCATCGGCACCGAGCTGACCGGCAACCCGCTGCTGGCCATCGACGACCCGGAGCGGTTCGCCGACACGCTCCTGGCCGCCCCCATGCCCGTCCCCGCCTTCTACCGGCACATGGGCCCGGCCAACACGCTCGGCGTGCCGCCCATGCCACCCGTCCGGGTGCCCGACCTCGACGAGCCCGCCGGCCACGTCGTGGACATCCGCCCGCGCCATGTCCAGGCCCGGGGCATGCTGCCCGGCTCGTACGGCATCGAGCTGGACGACGACTTCGGCAGCTGGACCGGCTGGCTACTCCCCCACGACGAGCCGATCACCCTGGTCGCCGAACCCGGCCAGGACGTCACCGAGGCCGTCACCCAGCTCGCCCAGATCGGCATCGACACCGTCCAGGGCGTCGTCCGCGACCTCGGCGAGGCCGCCACCCAGACCTACCGGCTCGCCGGCCTCGACGCCTTCGTCGAACTGCTCCAGCCCGACGCGCAGCTCCTGGACGTGCGAATGCCCAGCGAACGGGAGCAGACCCGGCTGGAGGGCGCCATCGAGCGATTCCTGCCCGGCCTGTTCACCCAGGGCATCCCCACCGAGCTCGACCCCGAGCGGCCGGTACTCCTCGCGTGCGCCTCCGGCCGCCGCGCCGCCATCGCCGCCGCCTACCTGGCGCGCGAGGGCTACCGGCCGATCGTGCTCACCGGAGCGGGCGTCGCCGACATCGCCGCAGCGCTGCATGACCGTGACGCCGCCTGACCGTCAAAACCCGAATCAGGAGAAACCGTGTCCCACATCGACGCCGCCACCGCCCGCTCACTGATCGAAGCCAACCCCGACGTCCTCGTCGTGGACGTCCGAACCCCGGCCGAGTTCGGCAGCGCGCACATCGACGGCGCCATCAACCTGCCCCTCGACCAGGTGGACGCGCACCTGCGGCGCGTCGTCACCGACGCGGGCGGCCGCCTGCTGCTCATCTGCCAGTCCGGCAACCGCGCCGAACGCGCCCGGACGGCGCTCAGCGACGCGGGGCTGGCCGACGTCGTAGTCCTGGACGGCGGCATGAACGCCTGGATCGCCGCCGGAGCGCCCGTCAACCGCGGCCGGGCCCGCTGGACGCTGGAGCGCCAGGTCCGGCTCGCCGCCGGCAGCATCGTGCTCGCCTCGATCGTGGCGAGCCTCTGGATCCCCGCCGCCGTGTTCGTGGCCGCGCTCGCCGGGGCGGGCCTGACGTTCGCGGCTCTCACCGACACCTGCGCCATGGGCCTGCTGCTGGCCCGGCTGCCCTACAACCGCGCCGCCGGGGTGGACGTCGAAGCCGCCCTCGCCCGCCTGCGCCGCTCCAGGACGAGCGGCTGAACGCGGGCTTTCCCATGACCTCTGCATACCCCCGGGGGTAATCGTGTTCCTCCTGACCCTGACCGCCGCCGCGTTGATCGGCGTCGCGCTCGGCCTGTTCGGCGGCGGCGGGTCGATCCTCGCCGTCCCGGTGCTGGTCTATCTCGCCGGAGTTCCGACCAAGCAGGCCATCGCCATGTCCCTGCTCGTGGTGGCCGTCACCAGCGCGGTCAGCGCGATCGGGCACGCCCGGGCCGGGCGCATCCGCTGGCGTACCGGGCTGATCTTCGGAGCGGCCGGCATGGCGGGCGCGTACGGGGGCGGACTGCTCGGCCCGCACCTGCCCGAGACACTCCTCATGGCCGCCTTCGCGGCCATGATGCTCGCCACCGCCATCGCCATGATCCGCCATCGCCGCACCCCATCCGCCGGACCTGCCCACCACGAACTGCCGGTCCTCCACGTGATCGCAGAAGGCGTCGCCGTCGGCCTGGTCACCGGCCTCGTCGGCGCCGGCGGCGGCTTCCTGGTGGTGCCCGCGCTGGTCCTGCTCGGCGGCCTGCCCATGGGCGTGGCCGTGGGCACCTCACTGCTCGTCATCGCCATGAAGTCCCTGGCCGGCCTGGCCGGATACCTCCACAGCGTCCCCCTCGACTGGTCGCTGGCACTCCCGGTCACCGCGGCCGCCGTCGCCGGCGGGCTCGCCGGCGGCTCCCTCGCCGGCCGCATCAACGCCGACCGCCTCCGCAAGGCGTTCGGCTGGTTCGTGCTGGTCATGGGCGCCTTCGTCCTCATCCAGCAGGCACCGCCCGCCCTGCTCCACAGCGCCTGGACCGCCGCCGCGGCAACGCTGACAGCACTGGCGGCCGCAGTTGCCCTCCTGCTGCGGCGACGCCGAACGATCAAACGGAATCAGCCTTGACGCTCAAGTGTTAATACCCCCATGGGTATTAGGAAGGGAAAGTAAGTCATGACCAAGCCGATCACCATCACCGCCGCCAACTGGACCGAGCACGTCACCGGCACCGGAACGATCCTCATCGACCTGTGGGCGTCCTGGTGCGGGCCCTGCCGGCGCTTCGCACCGGTCTTCGAAGCCGCCGCCGGCCGCCACCCCGACCTCGTCTTCGGCAAGGTCGACACCGAGGCCGAGCAGGAACTGGCCACCGCACTCCAGATCACGTCGATCCCGACACTGATCGTCATCCGCGACGGCGTCGTCGTCTACGCCCAGCCCGGCGCCTTGCCCGAGGCCGCACTGGAGGACCTCATCACCCAGGTCCGGGGCCTGAACATGGACGAGGTCCGCGCCAGCATCGCCGACCGGCAAGCCGCCGCGACATGACGGTGCCCCCGGCGATCACGCCGGGGGCACCCATCGTAGGGCGGCTCTCAGCCGATCCACCGCTCGAAGGCCGTCAGGTGCATCCGCTCGGCCCGCAGCAGATTGGTGTACAACTGCTTCACGTCCGGGGCGGTCAGCCCGGACAGCGCCTTGCGCAGCGCGTCGATCCGCGCCTGCTCGGCCTCCCGGCCTGCCTTGAGCGCGGCCTGAGCGCCGGACTTCCCCTGAGCCAGCAGCCGGTCGTAGGACGCCCGCACCGACGCCGAACCGAACTCGCCCGCCGCCTGCCCCTGGGTCGGATCGGTCACGCCGTAGCGGGCCAGCACCGTGCGCACCGCCCTCAGGTGCTGCGTCTCGGCCGCCACGATCCGGTCGAAGACCCGCAGATCGTACTGGTCGGCAAAGGCCGCGTAAAGGTCGACGGCCAGCTTCTCCTGCTCCGCCGCCGAGGCGAGCGCGCTCTTCTGCGCCGCCGTGAGCGTCCCCTTCGGAGCGCTTCGATCGAACAGCATGCAGTACCCGTCCGGGTTGCCCCGCCCCATGTACTGCCCCATGTACTGCCCCTGCCCCTGCGGCCGGGGATCACCGGGACCGCCCGGCCCGGCCGCCAGCGCCGGAGCCGCGACGAGCGCGCCCGCGGTGACGGCTCCGGCCGCGACGGCCAGAGCGAACTTCCTTGTGCGCTTCATGACCCCTCCCGGGTCCATCGTCTTCTCTTGTGTCCTGCACCCTCACTGTCCGGCGGGCAGGCGCAGAGGCCGTGACGAGCCGATGGAGACGCAGTGGAGAAGGCCGACGCGCAGGCCTCGCCCCTGCACGGCGCGGAAATCGGCGTCGACGCCCCTTCCGCTCCGCTGCGGGCCTCTTCGCATCAGAGACGAAAGGCCCACCCGCCCGTGGCGTAAGCCCCTGTCCGCTGACGGCGGGCGGGGGCAGGCTCGACTCGCCTGGTCTGAGGAAGGAGTGCTCATGCTCGGAAACCGACCATCGCGATCTCCTCCCGGCTACGCAAGCGACCTGGAACGCACGGTGAGACTGCAGGACGGGCGGACCGCCTTCCTGCGCCCCATCGTCCCCGATGACGCCGCCGCCTTGGCCGAGGCCATCCGCGACGCGGACGCCGAGACGCTGCGCCGCCGCTTCCTCGGCGCGCCCCCGCCGCTGACCGGGGAACTGCTGCGGCATCTGACCACCGTGGATTACGCGCGGCGGCTCGCCCTGGCCGGTTTCGATCCCGCCACGGGACGCGGCATCGCCATCGCCCGATACGAGCCGGTGGACGAGCGGACGGCGGAGGTCGCCATCGCCGTGGACCCCGCCTGGCGGCGGGTGGGGCTGGCCACGGCGATGATCGAACTGCTCGCCGAGGCCGCGCTCAAGCACGGCTACGACGCCTTCACCGCCACCTATCTGGCCGACAACCGTCCCGTCGCGGCGCTGGTCACGGGCTCGGACGGGTCCGGCCACCAGCAGATCAGGCAGGGCCTGGCCGAAGTCGCCATTTCGCTGGACCGTACAGCCTTCGAGGATGTGAAAGGAGTGCCGATGACCAGGACACCCGACGAAGCGCTCGCTCAGCTCGTCCGCGACGGCGTGATCTCCGCCGCTCAGGCGATGGCCGTGCGAGAGGCGCTCCAGCAGATCGCCCCACCGGCTCGGGTGCGCTGGGCGGAGGTGGCCGGGTACGTCGGCGGCGGCCTGCTGCTGGCCGGGGCCCTATCCCTGGCGGCCACCTCATGGGCGGACCTGTCGCGGATCGCGCACGTGGTGATCCTGCTGGCGGCCACGGCCGCGCTGCTCGCCGCCGGGATCGCCCTGCTCGGCACCCGGCCGCGGGAGCGCGCGCCCACCGCGCGGAGCCGCTCCGGTTCGGTGTCGCTGGCGCTCGCCCCGGCCACGGCCGCGCTGGCGGCCGCGGAGCTCGCCGCCGATCACACCACGGTGCTCGCAGGCGCGGCAGGTCTGCTGGTGGCCGCGCTGGGCTACGCCCTGGCGCGCACCGCGCCGCCGACCCTGGCGTGCGCGTTCTTCGCCGCGTTGACCACCGGCTCACTCGCCGACGAGCTCACCGGTGGCTCCGTGCTGGCGGTGGGACTGTCGCTGGTCGTCCTGGGGGTGGCGTGGACGGCCCTGGTGCTGACCGGCGTGATCGGACAACGAGGGCTCGGCCTGGGGCTCGGCGCGGTCATCGCCTTGTTCGGGGGCCAGCAGGGCCTCGGGTACGACCCCACGATGGTCTGGGCGTACGTGATGACGGCGGCCGTGGCGGTCGCCTGCCTGCTGCTGTACCGGCGGGAACGGGCCTGGGTGCTGCTCGTGGCCGGCGTCGGCGGGTTCACGCTCGCCGTGCCCGAGGCGATCTGGCACTGGACCGGCGGCGCGGTCGGCGGCTCGCTCATCGTGATGGTCGCCGGTGGCGTCCTCGTGACCGCCTCCGTACTCGGCATCCGATGGCACCGAACGTCGCGCCCCGAGCACGCCGGAAGCAAAGAGGACACCACAAGGCGCGGCCATGATCAGGGCACTTCCGCTCGCCCAGGCTAGTCGTGTCCCCCGGGCCCGCCGGCCGGCGCGAGCTCGTGCGCCGCACGCGGGTCCCGTCCGCGAGGCCACCGGGTACCGGCGTGACGGAGGACCATCGGCCTTCACAGACGGGACTTCGGCCCCCGTACAGTGGCCGGTCGGCCGCCCATGCTGGCAAGGAGGCACACGTCCGGCACCTGACGGAACACGACCGACGAAGGAGATGAGGACAATGCGGCTCAGCTGGAAGGATCATCTCAGGCTGCTCCGGATCGAGGGCCGTCTCACCCGCGAGGACCCGGCGTTCGTCGTCCGGGTCAGGACGCTCAGCACGCTCGCGCCCGAACCCCCCGCCACCACGGTCTCCCCGCCCATCGACCGCCTGCTCGCCTGGTTCGACCGGCATACCGTGACCACCGCGCTCGTGGCCGTGATGATCCTGCTCATCCTCCTGGTCCTCTGAACGCCACTGACGGGACGGCACCCCACCGTTACCCGCGCTGGTGACGTCAGGTGGCGGGCGCGACCATGACCGGGCAAAGGGCATGCTGGGCGCAGTAGTCGCTGGTGGAGCCCAGCAGGATGCCGGTCAGCCGGCTGCGACCGCGGCGGCCCATGACGAGCAGGTCGGCCTGGGCGCCGAGCCGGGTCAGCGCTTCGGCGGGGTGGCCGGGCACGACGACGGGCCGGGCCTGGACCTGCAGCTCGGCCAGCTCGCCGGCCAGGAGACGCTCCCCCCAGGCCACAAGGTCGCCGGCATCGGGCGCAAGCAGTTCGGCGCCCAGCGGATCCCAGTAGACGGCGTGCACGGCGTGCAGCTCGGCGCCGCGCAGCGCGGCCTCCTCGGCCGCCAGCCGCACAGCGAGGCGCGAGGACGGCGAGCCGTCCAGCGCGACGATCACCCGGCCGTATGGACGGGCGGGTCGCGGCCGGTCCGGGACGATGGTCACCGGACAGGGCGCCTGGTGCAGGCAGCCTCTGCTGACCGAGCCGAGCAGCAGCCCGGTGAGAGGGGAACGGCCCCGTGATCCGAGAACCAGCAGATCGGTGTCGGTACAGGCCGCGGCGAGCTCGGCCGCCGGGTGGCCACGGGTCACGCGCATCTCGGCGGCACTGTGGGTGATGTCTCGGACGGTTCGGCGCAGATCATCCAGGACCACGGCGTTCTCGGTGGCCGCCGCCGTCTGCTCCGGCAGCACCGTCCAGACCAGGAGGTCGGCGTGGTGCAGACGAGCCTGACCGAGCGCCCAGCCGAGCGCCGCGGCTGCTCCCTGCGAGCCGTCGAATCCTACGATGATGCGTTCCATGGACGAACCCTCTCCTTTCTCCATGATCCGGCGGCGCAGCCGCTTGTCGAAGGCGACGACGGCCGCGGCGAGCGCTCCATCATCCCGGCAGGCGGGAACTCCCCGTGGAACGACATCGTCCGGCAACCGTGTCATGAGGACGCGCACACCCACGGCCGACCGGCCCGCCCCATGAGAAGCGAAGGACCAACGGCAGGCACAAGCATGACCTAAGCCTCCGTTTGCGGGCAGCCGGCGCAGGCGAGGCTGACGGCGAAGCGGGTGCGGTCGTCTGCCGCGGGCGCCGTCCCCATCCGACGCTCCCGCTGCCAAGGAGGTACATGATGACCATCGATGTGATCGCAGGCTATGACGGCTCCCCCGCCGCCGCCGCGGCGATCGACGCAGGTGCGGCGCTGTTTCCGCAGGCCCACGTGTGGATCACCCACCTGTGGACCCCGCCGTTCGCCAGCGAGAGCCTGCGCCGCCGGCTGTGGACGGGCGTCGCCGGCATCAACTCCTTCATCGAGGCGATCGAACGCGAGGGCGAAGCCGAAGCCCGTCGGCTCGCCGAGCGCGGCGTCAGGCTCGCGGGCACCGCCGGATGGAACGCCGAGCCACTGGTACGGCGCACGTACGGCGGCGAAGGACTGTGCTTCGCTCAACTCGCCCAGGACCTGGACGCTGATCTGGTCATCGTCGGCTCTCGCGGCCTCGGCGGCGCCCACGCCGTCCTGGGCAGCGTCTCGGACATGGTGGTGCACTACACGCCCCGCCCCGTCCTGGTCGTGCCGCACCCCCTGCTGACCGCCGAGCAGGCAGCGCAGGCCGGCGGGCCGGTGGTCATCGGCTGGGACGGCTCGCCCGGAGCCGAAGGGGCCCGCACTGTGGCGGCGCGGCTGTTTCCGGGACGGGATCTGATCGCCGTGCACGTGGACGGCATGGAAACCGCTTCGCCTGAAGATGGCCGGCCCCCGGCCGAGGGCCTCACCGTGGAGCGGGTGGAGGTCGCCGCCGGGCACGGCCCGCACGGACGCGCCGTCGCCGAAGCGCTCGGCGCGTACTGCCGCAGACAGAGCGCGGCCGCGCTGGTCGTCGGAACACGAGGGCGCTCAGCGACCCGGGAAATCCTCACCGGCAGCGT
This sequence comes from Nonomuraea maheshkhaliensis, assembly GCF_039529435.1. Classification (NCBI taxonomy): domain Bacteria; kingdom Bacillati; phylum Actinomycetota; class Actinomycetes; order Streptosporangiales; family Streptosporangiaceae; genus Nonomuraea; species Nonomuraea maheshkhaliensis. The sequence goes on along the minus strand of NZ_BAAAMU010000224.1, from coordinate 291 downwards.
CGCGATGGCCACGTTGCACCACGCCCATCGGCCCGTCATGGTCGTACCCCCGCCTCACGAGGGATCCGTGTGAGATACGAGCCCCGCAGGGAGCGCCGGCGCGCGACGCTCTGCCCGGCTCCCGCCACACCTGCTCGCCGGTCAGCCGCGGCGCGCGGCCCCGGCCGTCCGCTCCGGCATCTCGGGGGTCAGCGGCAGTCGGCATGACGCGCTCCTCTCACCTCCGGCACGCCGCTACGGGAGCCGTACGTAGCCGTGACGGGACTTCCACATGAAGTACTTCTCGAACAT
>NZ_BAAAMU010000223.1:0-8266 GCF_039529435.1 Nonomuraea maheshkhaliensis | reverse complement strand
CCCCCCCCCCCCCCCCCCGCGGGCGGTGTTCGCCGCAAACGTGGCCCCGGCGATCGGGGCGATGCAGGCCGTGCGCACGGCCGGGCTGGAGATCCCCCGAGACGTCTCCATCGTGGCCGTGCACGACTTCGAGCTGGCCGGCTACCTCCATCCGGCGCTCACCACGGTGCGGATGCCGCTGGCGGACCTGGGCCGGCGCGGCGTGACGCTGCTGGGCAGCCTGAAGCCGGACGACACGGTCGCCGAGGTGCTGGCGGGGCCGATCGAGCTGATCCAGCGCAGCTCCACCGCGCCGCCGCGCCGATGAGTTCCGCCGTGCTTCGCGGTCTGTACTCCGGAAGGAAAGGTGGAGCATGAGCAGACTCCTGTACTCGGTGACCATGTCGGCCGACGGCTTCGTCGCCGGGCCGGGCGGCGACATGTCCTGGCTGACCCCGCACCTGGGGCCGAACCCGGTGGTGGACGAGTTGATCGGCGAGGTCGGCGCGTTGCTGGTGGGCCGGCGCACGTTCGGCGGCGACGACCCGCACCGGGGCACCGAGAAGGAGGGCAAGGCGTTCGGCGGCGGCTGGGACGGCCCCCAGTTCGTGCTGACCCACCACGCCCCCAGCGCGCCGGTGCCCGGCGTCACCTTCGTCGGCGACCTGGCGCGGGCCGTCGCGGCGGCCAAGGAGGCGGCCGGGGGCAAGTACGTCAACGTGCTCGGCGCCGACGTCGCCCGGCAGTGCCTGGAGGCGGGCGTGCTGGACGAGGTCCTCACGATCGTGGCTCCGGTGCTGCTCGGGGACGGCGTGCGGCTGTTCGACCGTCCGGGCGGGACGGGGGTCCGGCTGGAACGCCTCAGCGTCGGTCACGTGCCGCACGCCACGAATCTCTGGTATCGGGTCGCGAGGTGACCTCCCTGCGCTGGTGACCGACGCGCTGGTCATCGGCACGCTGATGATCGGCCTGCTGGTGATCGGCCTGCTGGTGATCGGCCTGCTGGTGATCGGCCCATTGGTGATCGGCATGGCGGGGACCGGCCGGACAGGCGGTCCGGCCGGGTGTCGACGGCGCGGCGCAGCTTCCTGCGGGTGCCGATGTTAGCGCTAACATCGGATGCGGAAACGGCCTGAACGTATGAGGGCTGACAGGGCCTGTCAAGGCCGCGCCGTGAAGCCTTCACATCGCCGCAGCTCAGCGTGTGCGGGCCCGATCCGCCGCCGATGCAACTTTCACCGCCTCCCACGCCGGGCATTGACGGCGGGCGGAGAGCGTGCCTACATTGCCCCCGACGTGACGGCGCAGCGTCCGGCAGGTGCAGCGGCCCCCCGATACGAGGAGGACCCTTGCGTCGCCTATCCCGTCTCGTCGCCGCCCCCGTGACCGTGCTCGCGCTCGCCGCCTCGCTCGCGGGCGCCGGGCTCGCCTATCCCAACCCCGGCCGGGTCACCGGCGACGTCCTCGTGCACGACCCCACGATGATCCGCACCTCGTCCAACTACGTGCTCTACTCCACGCACGGCTACCTGGAGGCACGCACCTCCACCGACCGGATCGCCTTCACCCGGGCCGGCTCGGCCTTCCGCACGCCGCCGCCGTGGTGGCGGACGTACTCCTCGGGCAACGACCCGTGGGCGCCCGACATCTCCCAGCAGGGCGGGAGATATCTCATGTACTACGCGGTCTCCAGCTTCGGCTCCAACCACTCCGCCATCGGCCTGGCCACCAGCTCGACCGGCCAGCCCGGCTCCTGGAGCGACCAGGGCGTCGTCTACGCGACCACGACGAGCGCCGACCACAACGCCATCGACCCCAACCTCCTGGTCGACTCCTCCGGACGGTGGTGGCTGAGCTTCGGCTCGTACTGGACGGGGATCCGGATGATCCGGCTCGACCCCTCGACCGGCAAGCGTCACTCCTCCGACCGGACGCTCTACCACCTGGCCACCCGGCCCGACTCCCCGTACGCCGTCGAGGCGCCCGACATCGTCCGGCACGGGAGCCACTACTACCTGTTCGCCTCCTACGACCGGTGCTGCGCGGGCACCTCCAGCACGTACAAGATCAAGGTCGGCCGTTCGTCCAGCCCCACCGGCCCGTACGTCGACCGCTCAGGCACGCCGATGTTGTCCGGCGGCGGCACGATGGTGCTGGAGACCCACGGCCGCTACATCGGGCCCGGCGGGCAGAGCGTCATGTCCGACGTGGACGGCGACCTGCTCGTCTACCACTACTACGACGGTCAGGACAGCGGCACGGCGAAGCTCGGCGTGAACCTGATCGGCTGGGACTCGGCCGGCTGGCCGTACGTCTACTGATCCGCGAAGGAACCGGCTCCGGGACCCTCCCCCGGGGCCGGCACGCGGTGTGCGCGGCCGGATGCGGTCAGGTATCGGTGGCGCCATTGTCGGGCCCTTCGATTTCTCATACATTGCGTCTGCAATCACGTCGTCTCCCTCCGTAGCGAGAGGTAATTCGTGAGGCCCTCGCCGCTGCTCGCGCGGTTCCCCGTGCTGCGTGCCCCGGCCGTCTCCGCGCCGGTGATCCCGGCCGGCCGCAGGGCCGCCTACCCCGCACTGACCGCCGACTTCGAGGTCCTCGACCGCGAGCTGACCCCGGTCTTCGAGCGCTACGACATCGAGGCGCTGCGCGACCAGAACCGCTACCGCCGCCAGCAGGTCCTGATCCTGCTCGGCTCGGCCACGATCACGGGTCTGGGCGGGCTGCAGGCGGTGCTGCCCGAGCAGCACTGGCCCGCCGTCCTGGTCACGGTCATCGGGGTCGCCCTGGCCACCAGCACCAGGTACGCCAGGGAGAGTGAGACCCTCGACCGCTACCTGGCGGCCAGGGCCAGGGCGGAGCGGCTGCGGGCGCTGTACTTCGGCTACCTGGCCAGGATCGGCGCGTTCGCGGGCGCGGACCGGGAGCTCGCGCTCGGCCGGGCCGTGCTCGCGATCGAGGCGGGCCAGGAGCCGGACCCCGACCCGGACCCCGAGCCGGGACGTGAGCCGGCATGAGCGACCCGCATCCGAACGGGCCTGTGACCGGCGGCCCGCGTGAGCCCGGCGATCGGGGGACCGGTGACAGGGACGCGCAGTTCCGCGCGTTCTACCGGGAACTGCGCGTGAACGAGCAGCAGGCCTTCTACGAGGCCCGCGAGCGCGAGTACGACCGCGCCCACCACCAGTCGATCGTGGTCCGCAACACCCTGCTGCTGCTGTCGGCGCTGCTCGGCGTGGCGGGCCAGTTCACCACGGGCACGGGACGGGCGGCATGCGGTGTCGCCGCCGCCGTCCTGGCCGCGCTGGCGGGCGCGGTGACGGCGTTCGAGGCCCTCATCGGCTTCGCGCAACTGCGCAAACTGTACGGCGACACGGCGGGCAACCTCCGCGCGGCGGCACTCGACTGGCAGGCCGCCGGACCAGGGGCGGGCGTGGAGGAGCAGGTCGAGCGGATCGAGCGGATCTTCCGCGCGGAGAGCGGCCGTTGGGGCCAGCTGATGCTCCAGAGGCAGGAGGGCACCCCGCCGGATGCCGGGCCGGCCGCGCCGGAGCGGCCCTGACCCCTCCGGTCCCGGCACCCGTACGCAATGACGCGTCAAGCGCAGGGAGGGCAGGCGATGAGCAACTCCGTGGCATTCATGGTGATGCCGTTCGGCAGGAAACCCACCGGGCGGGCGGACGACGGCGTCCCCTCGGTGGTGGACTTCGACGCGCTCTGGGAACGGGTGCACGAGCCGCTGCTCACGGAGCTCGGCTACCGGGCGATCAGGGCCGACAGCGACCTCGGGGCGCTCGTCATCGTCCAGATGATCCAGCGGCTGGCCCTGGCGGACGTCGTGATGGCCGACGTCTCGCTGCCGAACTCGAACGTGTACTACGAAGTGGGGGTGCGCCACGCGGCGCAGCGGATCGGCTGCGTCCTGGTGGCGGCGACCTGGGCCGAGCCGGTGTTCGACCTGGAGCAGATCCGGCGGCTGGGGTACCCGCTGGCGGACGGCGACTGCGGCGAGGAGACCGCGGCCGCGGCGAGGGACCACATGCGCACGCGGCTGCGCGAGCATCTGGCGGGGTCGTCGCCGGTGTTCGAGGCGCTGCCCGGCTATCCGGAGAGCTCCGACGGCGCCCAGCTGGCGCCGTTCACCATGGCGGTCGACATGCTCTCGGACTTCCAGGCCGACGTCCGGGCGATCCAGCTGACCTCGGGCCGGCGGCAGCGTCAGGAGAAGACGCGCGCGCTGGTCTCCCGGTTCGGCGCCCAGCCCGTCATCCGCGAGTCCGTGGTGCTGAAGCTGCTCAGGCTGATCGAGGACAACCTCGAATGGGAGGACGTGCTCGCCTACATCGACACGCTGCCCGACGCGCTGCAGCGGCATCCGCCGGTGATCGAGCGCAGGCAGCTCGCGCTGGCCAGGACCGGCAAGGCGGCGGAGTCGGCCGCCGCGCTCGAACTGCTCATCGAGCGGGTGGGACCGTCGTCCGAGCGCATGGGGCTGCTCGGCGGCAGGTACAAGGACCTCATGCACGAGTCCGCGGGCGAGACGTCGCGCGACTACCTGGACCAGGCCATCGCGGCCTACGAACGCGGGATGGCGCTCGACCTGAACGACTACTACCCGGCCTCCAACCTGCCGCGGCTCTACCGGCTGCGCGGCGGCAGGGGCGATGAGGAGCGGGCGGCCGAGGTCGCCACGATCGTCCTGGCCGCCTGCAAGGCCGGCCTCGAACACCGGCCCTGGGACGAGTGGGCCCTGCCGACCAGGCTCGGCGCGGCGTTCGACAAGGGGGATGTGGAACTGGCGCGGGATCTGGTCTCACAGATCCGCAGAAGGGGCATAACCGACAAGCAACTGAAGACGACCATCCGGGATCTGGAGCTCAGCTTGTCGTTGCAGAAACGGCGCAGGGTCAGGGCGGGCCTGCGCGGCGTGCTGGAGTCGTTCCGCGCTCTGGGGCAGGAATGAGGCGAGTCCTGGTCGTGGGCGGCCACCTGGTGGACCACCCCGGTCGGGTCCCGCCGCGCTTCCCGCAGCACCGCGTCGAGGCCGTGACGGCCGCGATGGGCGCGGTCCTCGACGAGTGGGAGGTCGGGCCGGGAACGACCGTGATCTGCGGCGGCGCCCGCGGCGCCGACCTCATCGGCGCGGGGCTGGCCCTGAGCCGGGGCGCGGCGGTGCGCCTGCGGCTGGCGCTGCCGCCGGCCGAGTTCGCGCGCCGGTCGGTGGACCTGCCGGGCACCGACTGGCACGCGCGGTTCGAGGAGGTACGGGCGCGGTCGGAGGTGGAGGTGCTGCCGGCCGGCGCGGCGGTGGGTGACGAGGTGTTCGCCCAGGTCAACGCGTGGATGGCCGAGGAGGCGTACGGGCTGGACGAGCGGCCGCGGTTGATCGTCGTCTGGGACGGCAAGCCGGGCGACGGGCCCGGCGGCACCGCGGACCTCGTCGCGCAGCTGGCCGGCCGCGACGCCGAAGCCCGGATCCGGATCATCCACCCCGACCCCACGGCTCTCTGAGGCTCTATTTCCGGTCATCCGTATTTACGCCATTGACATCCGCACAAAGCGGACTTTAGCGTGATGCGAAACGTTTCGACACCGATATCGGCCACCCACGGAGTCTCCTTGCCCTCGATACGTGACGTGGCCTCGCGCGCCCAGGTCGCGGTCAGCACCGCGTCCGCCGCGCTCAACGGCACCCGCCCGGTGGCGGCGGCGACGAGGCAGCGCGTGCGACAGGCGGCCGAGGAGCTCGGGTACCGCCCCAACCTGCTGGCCCGCGGCCTGCAGAGCAGGCGCACCCGCATCCTGGCGCTGCTGTTCCCCGCCCCGCACAGCGGTTTCGGGCTGACCGAGATGCGTTTCGCCACAGCGGCGGCCGAGGCGGCCAGTGAGCTGGGCTACCACCTGCTGCTGTCGCCCGAGACCGGCGACCCGATCGAGGAGCTGCGCCACCTCACCGGGCTCGGGCTGGTGGACGGCGTGCTGCTGATGGAGGTCAGCCTCGACGACGAGCGGGTGGGGTTCCTGCTGGAGGCCGGGGTGCCGTTCAGCATGATCGGCCGCACCCGCAAGCCGGGCCCGATCGACCACGCCGACATCGACTTCGCCGCCACCGCCAGGGATGCCGTGGCGCACGTGGCCGGGCTCGGGCATCGCAAGCTGGCCTTCTTCAACCTCTCGCCCGGCACGTACGCGGCCCAGTACGGCCCCGCGATCAGGGCGGGCGAGGAGTTCGCCGCCGCCGCCCGCGCGGCCGGCCTGGCGTACGTGGACGACTTCCGCCCCGGCTCGGCCGAGGAGGGCGGGCAGGCGTTCGAGCGCCTGATCGAGGCGCATCCTGACGTGACGGCGCTGGCCGTGATGGACGACCACGCCGCGGTCGGCGTGATCGCGGCGGTGGCGCGGCGCGGCTGGCGCATCCCCCGGGACCTGACGCTGATGCTGGTGCTCTCCTCGGCCAGGGTCGCCGAGATGTTCCACCCCCGGCTGACGACGATGGAGCCGCCCAGCGCCGAGCTGGGCCGGCTGGGGGCGCGGATGCTCATCGACCGGCTGCGGGGCGACACGCCGCCGCAGGCGCGGCTCGTGCCCTGCCGGCTGGTGCCGGGGGACAGTTCGGGGCCGCCTCGGAAGGGGTCATCAGAGGCGGGTGGCAAGCGGAAGGCGACAGGGGGAATGGGCTCATGACGGAGCGGCTGGGCATGCACACGCTCACCGAGGGGCGCGGGCTGCTGTTCGGCGGTGACTACAACCCGGAGCAGTGGCCGGAGGAGGTCTGGGCCGAGGACGCGGAGCTGATGCGGGCGGCCGGGGTCAACCTCGTCACGATCGGGGTGTTCAGCTGGGCCCGGCTGGAGCCCGAGCCGGGCAGGCACGACTTCGGCTGGCTCGACCGGGTGCTCGACCTGATGGCCGCGAACGGCATCGCCGTGGACCTGGCCACTCCGACCGCCTCCCCGCCGCCCTGGCTGGGGCACCGGTGGCCGGAGACGCTGCCGGTGGACGAGGGCGGGCACCGCCTCTGGTACGGCTCGCGCAACCAGTTCTGCCCCTCCTCCCCCGTCTACCGCGAGCGGGCCCTGGCCATCGCCGCCGCCCTGGCCGACCGGTACGCCGGCCATCCGGCGCTGGCGCTGTGGCACGTGGGCAACGAGCTGGGCGAGGTCTGCCACTGCGACGTGTCGGCCGAGGCGTTCCGCGGCTGGCTGCGGGCGCGCTACGGCGATCTCGGCACGCTCAACGAAGCCTGGGGCACCACGTTCTGGAGCCAGGGGTACGGCGACTGGGCGGAGGTCCTGCCGCCGCGCCGCGCCCCGTACATCGTCAACCCGTCGCAACGGCTCGACTGGTGGCGCTTCAGCTCGGACGCCCTGCTCGGCCACTTCCGCGCCGAGCGCGACGTGCTGCGGGCCCGCACGCCGGACATCCCGGTCACCACGAACTTCATGGGCTTCTTCAAGCGGGCGGACTACTGGTCGTTCGCGGCGGAGGAGGACGTCGTCGCCAACGACTGGTACCCGGAGCCGGGCGACCCCCTCTCCCCCGCCAGGACGGCGCTCACCCGCACAACCTGCCCAAACCGCCCGGCCAGCTCCGGCTGGAGTCGCTGCAGGCGGTCGCGCGCGGCGCGGACGGGCTGTGCTACTTCCAGTGGCGGGCCTCGCGCTTCGGCGCGGAGCGCTTCCACGCCGCGATGGTGCCGCACGCGGGCGCGGACACGCGGCTGCACGCCGAGGTGCGCGCGCACGGGCAGGAGCTGCGCGGGCTGGCCGCGCTGGCGGGCGAGCCGGTGCCGGCGCGGGTGGCGATGGTGTTCGGCTGGGAGAACTGGTGGGCGCTGGAGGAGCGCGGGCGGCCCAGCGACCGGCTCAACGCCGTGGACCAGCTGCTCGCCTACTACGTGCCGTTCTTCGAGCGCGGGGTGAGCGTGGACGTGGTGCCGCCGTCGGCTGATCTGTCCTCGTACGCGCTGGTCGTGGTGCCGAACCTGTTCCTCGTCACGGACGAGGACGCGGGCCCGCTGTCGGCGGACGTGCGCGGCGACGCCGTGCTGGTGGTCGGGCCGTTCTCGGGGGTGGTGGACCCGCGCGGGCACGTGCGCACCGGGCCCTTTCCCGCGCTGCTGCGCGAGGTGCTGGGCGCCGGTGGTGAGGAGTGGCTGCCCGCGCCGGACGACCGGCCGGTGCGCTGCCGGTGGAGCGGCGGCGCCGAGTTCGCCGCGAGCACGTGGACCGAGCTGCTGCGCGCCGAGGGCGCCGAGGCGGTGGCCGAGTTCGCCGACGGCGAC
>NZ_BAAAMU010000222.1:0-8270 GCF_039529435.1 Nonomuraea maheshkhaliensis | reverse complement strand
CCCCCCCCCCCCCCCCCCCCCCCCCCCCCCCCCCCCCCCCCCCCCCCCCCCCCCCGCCCGCCCCCCCCCCCCCCCCCGCCGCCGGGGCCGTCGGCGGAGTCGCCGCCGGGGGCACAGGGCGGGCCGGCGCGGTAGAACCGCTCGAAGACGTGCGGCAAGTGCTCGGGATCGATCCCCGGCCCTTCGTCACGCACCTCGACGAGCGCCGTAGCCGGATCGCGTTCGCCCACCCGCACCCGTACGGCCGCCCCCTCCGGCGTGTGCGCGACGGCGTTGCCGACCAGGTTCTCCACCACCCGGTGCAGGCGGTGCTCGTCCCCGATCACCCGCACCGGCCGCTCACCCAGCACCAGCTCGATCGAGCGCCCCGGATGCCGGGCCCGCGCGCCGTGCACCACGTCACCTGCGATGACGTGCAGATCCACCTCGGTCAGGTCCAGCGCCCGCTCCTGGTCCAGCCGCGCCAGCAGCAGCAGGTCCGCCACCAGCACGCCCATCCGCTCCGCCTCGCTCTCGATCCGGCTCAGCAGCCGCGCCACGGCCGGGTCCTGCCGGCTCCCGCCGTGCCGGTACAGCTCGGCGAACCCGCGGATGGAGGTCAGCGGCGTGCGCAGCTCGTGCGAGGCGTCGGCGAGGAAGTGGCGCAGCCGCCGCTCCGAGCGCTCCCGCTGGCGCAGCGCCTCGGCGAGGCGGCCGAGCATGACGTTGAGCGCGTGGCCGAGCCGCCCGGTCTCGGTACGCGGGTCGCTGTCGGACACCCGCCGCTCCAGGTCGCCCGCCGCGATGGCGGTGGCCGTACGCTCCATCCTGGTCAGCGGGCGCAGCCCGAGCCGCACCACGGAGTGCGCGAGCGTCCCCAGCAGGACCAGCACCAGCGCGCCCGCCGCCGCCTCGATCAGCAACAGCTGCCGTACGGTGGCACGGTTGTCGGCCAGGGAGACCGAGACCGCGGCCCGGTTCCCGTCCGGCAGGCGCAGCACGATCGTGCGCCACTCGTCCGCGCCCGACCTGGCCGGCACCGTGAACGGCCCGGGCGGCGGGTCGATCACCGCGCGAGCGGGAACGGCGGGCCCCTGGCCGGAGCCCGGCACGCGGCGCAGCTCCGCCCCCGACGGGGTGAAGAAGGCGACCCGGAACTGGCTGGGCAGCTCCACGTCCCGGTCCGGCGGAGGTGGCGCCGGACGGGGCGCCGGCGGACGCTTGGCGAACGAGGCGGCGAAGTCGGTGAGCTGCGTGTCCACCCGCGACATCAGCGACCGGTCGAGCAGCAGCACCCCGGCCGCCGCGAACACCGCCAGCGCCGCCGCCGACAGCCCCAGCAGCGCGGCGAGCAGCCGCCGCCGCAACGGCCACACCCGCCCCAGCGGTCTCATGCGCCGCACCGCCTTGCCGTCGGTCCCGCAGGCCCCATCCGGCTCCGCGTTCTCATCGGCCGCGTTCCAGCAGGCGCTGGTCACGCAGCGAGTACCCGACCCCGCGCAACGTGTGGATCAGCGGCGGCCCATCGGCGTCGATCTTGCGCCGCAGGTAGCTGATGTACGACTCCACGATCCGGCTGTCGGTCCCGAAGCCGTGGTCCCACACGCGGTCGAGGATCTGCGACTTGCTGACCACCCGCTCCGCATTGATCATCAGATACCGCAGCAGCCCGAACTCGGTCGGCGACAGGTGCACGGGCCGCCCGCCCCGCCGGACGACCCGGGTCTCCTCGTCCAGCTCCAGGTCGGCGTAGCGCAGCAGCCCGTCGTCGCAGGACTCCTCGCGCGGCCCCGTACGGCGCAGGATGGCGCGGATGCGCAGCACCACCTCCTCCAGGCTGAACGGCTTGGTGACGTAGTCGTCGCCGCCCGCCGTCAGCCCCGCGATCCGGTCGGCCACCGTGTCCCGCGCGGTCAGGAAGAGCACCGGCGGCCCGCCGCCGTCCGGCCGCAGCCGCTGCGCCACCGCGAACCCGTCGAGATCGGGCAGCATCACGTCCAGCAGGATGATGTCGGGGCGCTCCCGCCCGACGGCGTCGAGGGCCTGCGTGGCCGACGCGGCCGTGCGCACCCGGAACCCGTTCAGCTCCAGGGCGTCGAGCAGCAGTTCGCGGATGTTGGGCTCGTCGTCCACCACGAGCACCATGGGTGAGTTGGCCGGCATGACGCCTGTTCTACCCGCTCCACCTGGGAATTCGGTGAAAAAACGCGATGCGCGGCCGCCGGGCCGCGTGGCACACTGGCCTGAAGCGATCAAGGAGGGGCGGTGCCCGGGGAAGAGGTGCTGACCGGCGGCGGGGTCAACCACGTGGTCAGGGCGGGCGCCACCGTACGCCGTCCGGCCGGCCCCTGGACGCCGGCCGTGCACGCGCTGCTGCGCCACCTGGAGGCGCGCGGGTTCACCGGCGCGCCGCGCGCGCACGGGCTCGACGAGCAGGGGCGGGAGGTCCTCGACTTCGTGCCGGACGAGGCCGCCGTCTACCCGCTGCCCGCGTGGTCGCGCACCGACGACGCCCTGGCCGGGGCGGCCCGGCTGCTGCGCGCCTACCACGACGCCACCGCCGGCTTCACGGCCCCGCCGGACGCGGTCTGGTACTTCCCGCCGGTCGAGCCGGCCGAGGTCGTCTGCCACGGTGACGTGGCGCCGTACAACTGCGTGTTCCGGGAGGGGCGGCCGGTCGCGCTGATCGACTTCGACACGGCGCACCTGGGCCCCCGGATATGGGACGTGGCCTACGCCGCCTACCGATTCCTGCCGCTGCACGAGCCGGGCGACCTCGACGGCCTGCCGCTCGGCGAGCAGGCGCGCCGCCTACGGCTGTTCGCCGACGCCTACGGGCTCGGCGAGGCCGATCGCGCGGCGCTGGTGCGCACGGCGCGGGCCCGCCTGGAACACCTGGTCGCCTTCATGCGCGAACGCGCCGCCGCGGGCGACGCGGCCTTCGCCGGCCACGTCGCCCGCGGGGACGACCGCTTCTACGAGGCCCACATGGAGCACCTGAGCCGCCACGAGAGCGCTCTCACAAGCGCGCTCACATGACGCGCTCACATGACGCGCTCACCTGAAAGGCGGGCGGCTCACTTGCTGAAGCCCGCCGTGAGACCGCTGAGCAGCTGCCGGCGCCCCACCACGTACAACAGGAGGATGGGCAGCGTGGTCAGCACGACCGAGGCCAGCACCGCGGGCACGTTGATGCTGTACTGACCCTGGAACGACCACAGCGCCAGCGGCAGCGTGCGCTTGTCGGGGCTCTGCGTGAGGATCAGCGGCAGCAGGAACCCGTTCCAGATCTGCAGCGCGTTGTAGACGGTCACCGTGACCACGGCCGGGCGGGTCAGCGGGAACGCCAGCCGCCACATCGTCACCTGCTCGGTCGCGCCGTCGATCCGCATCGAGTCGAACAGTTCCTTCGGCACGTCCCTGATGAAGTTGGCCAGGATCAGCACCGACAGGGGGATGGCGAAGGCGATCGACGGCAGGATCAGCGCCATCAGCGTGTCGTACAGGCCCAGCTTGATGATGATCAGGTAGATCGGGATCACCGTGGCCTGCAGGGGGATCGCCAGCCCCATGAGGAACAGCGAGTTCGTGTAGCGCAGGAACCGGCTCTCGCGGCCCGCCCGCACGATCGCGTACGCCGCCATGAAGCTGAACAGCACGGCCGGTATGACGGCGCCGAGCGTGGCGATGACGCTGTTGACGAAGTACTGCGGGAAGTCCGCCTCGATGACCATCCGGTAGTTGGCCAGCGTCGGCTCCGACGGTGGCATGAGCGGGTTCTCGGCGTAGTACTTGCTCTGCGACTTGAAGCTGGTGATGACGATCCAGTAGATCGGCACGATCACGATCGCCAGCCAGATCACGCTGCTCACGCCGGCCAGCCAGTTGGGGCGCTCGCGGCTGCGGCGCTGCCTGCGGCGGTGGCGCGGCTCCGGGTCGGGAGCGGCGATGTGCTCGGGGGCTCTGGTGGGGACGGTCGTCATGCGTCAGGCCCCTTCGAGCTGGCTGTGGGAGGAGTCGCGGCCGCCGAGCCGGCGCAACAGCAGCGCCAGGACGAGGCCGACGAGGACGAGGATGACCGCGATCGCGCTGGCAGGACCCATGAGGTTGGCCTGGAAGCCGCGCTTGTACATGTCCAGGGCCAGCACCCGGGTGGCGTCGCCGGGACCGCCCGCGGTGAGCACGAAGATCAGGTCGAAGAAGGTCAGCGAGCCGACCACCATGAGCGTCGACGACGTGATGATCGTGTACTTGAGCTGCGGCAGCGTGATGCTGAAGAAGCGGCGGACACGGCCCGCGCCGTCGAGCTCCGCGGCCTCGTACATCGAACGCGGGATCTGCCGTACGCCACCCTGGTAGATCAGCGAGTGGAACGGGATGAACTGCCACGACACCACGAAGATGACCACGCTGAAGGCCAGCACCGGATCGCCCAGCCAGTCCTGCACCAGCAGGGGGATCTGCAGCCCCGCGCCGAGGCCGAAGTTCGGGTCGAGCAGCGCCTTGAACGTGATCGCCAGGGCCGCCGAGCTGAGCAGCAGCGGGATGAAGTACAGCACCGACAGGACCGCGCGATAACGCTGGTGCCCGGCCAGGAAGACGCCCATGAGGATGCTCGCAGGGGTCTGGACCGCCCAGGACGCCGCCATGACGAGGAAGGTGATCCACAGCGCGTGCGGGAGACCGGGGTCGCTCAGCACGGCCCGCCAGCTGTCGAACCCGGCGGGATGGATCTCGCCGAGCCCGTCCCACGCGGTGAAGCTCAGCACGAGGACGCCGATCAGCGGGATCACGCCGAAGGCGACGAAGAACAGCAGAGCGGGAAGGGCCAGCCAGCTGAGGGAGCCGCCGCCCCGGCCCGCCTTCGCGGAGGGCCGGGTGGCGGTCGCTACCGCGCTCACTTGCCGATGACCGCGTTCATGTTCGTGGCGAACTGCTGCGGCGAGATCGACAGCTGGAAGAGCTTGGAGATGTTGTCGAGCAGCACCTCGGCGGCGGTCGGGCTGAGCGCCTGGTCCCAGGACTGGGCGAAGGACTTGGCGTTGACCGCGATGCCGTACACGAAGTCGAGGAACGCCTTGTCCTTGGAGCCGGTGAACTGGGCGTCGGCGCCCTTGACGATCGGCACCGCGCCGGTCTCCACCCACTCCTTGACGGACTGGTCGCTCATCAGCTCGGTGGAGAAGAACTTCTTGGCGATCTCCTTCTGCTCGGGCGTGGCCTTGGAGGAGATCGACATGTACTGGCCGGGGTTGCCGACGGTGTTGCCGGGGTCGCCCTTGCCGCCGTCGATCGGCGGGAAGTTCATGTAGCCGAGGTTGCCGCCGGAGACGAAGTCGCCGCCGTCGGTGGACATGCTGCCGTACGTCCAGCCGCCGTGCAGCATCATCGCGGCCTTGCCGGTGTAGAGCAGCGCCTGGTCGGCGTTGGAGTCGGCGGTGATCGAGGAGAAGCCCTTGACGAACCCGTCGGCCTTGATCAGCTCCTGCATCTTGCCCAGGGCGTCGATGGCGACCGGGTTGTTCCAGGCGTCCTTCTCGCCGTCGAACACGGCCTGGAACACCTCGGGGCCGCCCAGCCGGTCGAAGAGGAACTCCAGCCACATCATGTTGGTCCAGCGCGACTGCCCGCCGAGCGAGAACGGCGCGATGCCCTTGGCGTTGAACTTGGGCACCAGGTCCATGATGTCGCCCCACGACTGCGGGGGCTGGGCGCCGATCTTGTCGAAGGCGCGCTTGTCGTAGTAGAGGACGATCGGCTGCATCGTCTCGCACGGCATCGCGTAGATCTTGCCGTCGATGGTGGCCGCGCCGAAGGAGGAGGGGAACAGCCGGTCCTTGAGTGCCGCGTTCTGGCCGAACCACTCGGTCAGGTCGTCGACCTGGCCGGCCTGCACGTAGCTGCGCAGACCGCCGCCGCCCCAGCCCCAGATGATGGTGGGCGCCTGGCCGGCGCCGATGGCCGTCTTGATCTTCGTCTTGTACGCGTCGTTCTGGAACGTCGTACCGGTGATCTTGCCGTTGGGGTTGGCCTTGTTGAACCGCTCGACCGTCCTGGTGCGCACGCCCTCCTGCGGCTGCGTCGACAGGTACCAATAAGTGGCGCCGCCGCCACCACCGCCGCCACCCGTGGCGCCGGTGCCTCCGCCCGCGCCGGTCTGGGTGGGTCCCGAGCTGCCGCACGCGGCGAGCGCGGCCCCCAGGGGAAGGCCCATGGAGAGGCTGAGGAATGTGCGGCGAGACGTTGTCCTGGACTCCACGCTGATCTCCGTACTCGAATGCCGCGGGCCGGGGGGTCGCGGCGCGTCTGGTCACTGGATGCGCAACTGGATGAGTTGGCCGACGGTCGTGGAACGGCATCGCGGCGATGCCACTCTTCCACCCCTCCTCGTGTCAGCTCATCGAAACATTTTCGACATGACCGCGGGGTTCGCCAATCTAGGTTTCGGCAATAAGGGTGTCAAGACCTTGTCGATCAAGTAAGCCCTGGAAATCCCGGCGAGCGCGTGTAAGGTACTCTCGCGCACGCCTTCAGCAGGCGCTTCGGATGATGAAGGTTCGGCGCGGCGGTCTGGTCACAGTCTCGAAACATTTCGAAAGTTTGCGACAGCGCCGCACCTCTTTAAGGAGTGCAGTAGATGACGGCTCTAGACCGGACCCCCACGGCGGGCAGGGCCCTGCGCCCATGGCAGGACCCGGCGCTCGCCGTGGCCGACCGAGTCGACGCCCTTCTCACGGAGCTGACCCTTGAGGAGAAGATCGGCCAGCTCGGCAGCCGGTGGATCGGCAACGACATGCTGGAGCCCGACCAGGACCCAGCTCCCGTCCAAGGATCCGAGCCGGAGACGCTCAACGTGGCCCCGATGCAGGACGTGTTCGCCGCCTCCGGCACCGTCCCTCTCGACGAGGCCGTCCGCGACGGCCTGGGCCACCTCACCCGGGTCCACGGCAGCGCCCCGCTCACCGCCGCCCAGGGAGCGGCCGAGGTCGTCCGGCTCCAGCGGGCCGTCGTCGAGGCGTCCAGGCTGGGCATCCCGGCGATCGTCCACGAGGAGTGCCTGACCGGCTTCACCGCCTACGGCGCCACCGTCTACCCCGCCGCCATCGCCTGGGCCGCCACGTTCGACCCCGGGCTGGTGCGGCGGATGGCCGCCGCGATCGGCCGCGACATGCGGGCCGTGGGCGTGCACCAGGGGCTGTCACCGGTGCTGGACGTGGTCCGCGACTACCGGTGGGGCCGGGTCGAGGAGACGATGGGCGAGGACCCGTACCTCGTCTCCACCCTCGGCGCCGCCTACGTGGGCGGCCTGGAGAGCGCCGGGATCATCGCCACGCTCAAACACTTCGCCGGCTACTCCGCCTCGCGCGCCGCCCGCAACCACGGCCCCGTGCCGATGGGCCGGCGCGAGCTGATGGACATGATCCTGCCGCCCTTCGAGGCGGCCATCGCGCTCGGCGGCGCCCGCTCGGTGATGAACTCCTACTCCGACGTCGACGGCGTGCCCGCCGGCGCCGACCCGTGGCTGCTGACCGAGGTGCTGCGCGAGGAGTGGGGGTTCACCGGCACCGTCGTCTCCGACTACTGGGCCGTCCCGTTCCTGGCCACCATGCACCACGTCGCCGCCGACCCCGCCGAGGCGGGCGTCCAGGCGCTCACCGCCGGCATCGACGTGGAGCTGCCCGACACGCTCGGCTTCGGCCGGCACCTGGCCGACCGGGTGCGCCGCGGCGAGCTGCCCGAGGCGCTGATCGACCGGGCCGTGCGCCGCCTGCTCACCCAGAAGGTCGAGCTCGGGCTGCTCGACCCCGACTGGACCCCCGAGGACTCGGTCGCCGGGGCCGCGGACGTGGACCTCGACTCGCCGGGCAACCGCGCCCTGGCCAGGGAGCTGGCCGAGCGGTCGATCATCCTGCTCGACGCGGGGACCGCCCTGCCGCTGCTCGGCGAGGGCCGCGCCGCGCCCCGCCGCGTCGCCGTCGTCGGGCCCGCCGCCCACGACCCGCGTACCTTCATGGGCTGCTACGCCTTCCCCAACCACGTCCTGCCCCGCCACACCGGCCTCGGGCTCGGCTTCGACGCGCCGACCGTGCTCGACGCGCTCGCGCGCGAGCTGCCCGGCGCCGAGCTGCGTTACGAGCGGGGCTGCGACGTGCGCGGCGACGACCGCTCCGGCTTCGCGGCCGCGCTGGACGCCGCCCGCGAGGCCGACGTGTGCGTGACCGTGGTGGGCGACCTGGCCGGGCAGTTCGGCGGCGGCACCTCGGGCGAGGGCTGCGACGCGACGAGCCTGC
>NZ_BAAAMU010000221.1:0-8416 GCF_039529435.1 Nonomuraea maheshkhaliensis | reverse complement strand
AGCGCGGGCAGGCCGCCGGCCTGCGGCACGACGATCAGCGCGACCGCGCCGGCGACGCCGAGCAGGCGCGCGGGCAGCCGGGCGGGCGGTCTGGCAGGCGGACCGGCGGGCAGGCCGGCAGGTGGTCTGAGGCGCGGATCCATCACGGCTCCCGGTAGTCGGCGGCGATGCCGATCAGGGAGATCAGGCCCGAGGCGAACTCCATCGCCTCGGCGTGTCCCTCGCTGAACGGCGGCTGGAAGCCCACGCCCTCCCATCGGCGCGTCGAGGGGTTCCACAGGTCGGCGCCGACCTCGAAGTCCCACCCGTACACGCCGTAGTCGTACCACAGCTCGTCGGCCGAGTTCCCGGCCGCCGAGTACAGCACGTCCGTGACGGGGCCGGTCTGCTGCGACCAGATGACGGTGCCGCGCTCGGCGACGATGGCCTGCTCGATGGTGCGGGCCGAGCGCAGGAAGTACGCCTCCTCCTGGCGTGTCGGCCTGGGCAGGGCGACCCGGCCGTCGAGCTTGTAGGCGCCGGGCGGCCACATGAAGTAGCCGCCGTAGCTGTGCACGTTCATGGCGAACTTGATGTTGCGGTAGCGCTGCGCCAGCCAGATGACGTTGCGGCTCTCGGGCTCGGAGTGCTCCGACGGCCCGGCGTACGTGCCGGACTGGCAGTTCGCCGACGCGCCGAAGTAGCCGTCGGACAGCGAGCCGACGGCGTAGTTGCGGTTGACGTCCACGCCCCACGTGTTGCGCGCCGCCGGGTCGGCCTGCTGCGCCGGGCAGTGGTTGGTCATGTTCTTCCGCTGGGAGTTGAAGTCGTAGAAGCTGTAGTTCGCCCCGTCGGGGTTGACGGTCGGCACGATGAAGATGTCGGCACGGTCGAGCAGCCGCCGGGTGGCCTTGTCCCGGTCGTGGTTGCGCAGCAGCCGTTCGGCCGCCTCGATGGTGACCAGCGGCGTCACCCATTCCCTGGCGTGCTCCTGGGCGTAGGCCAGCACGCCGGTGCGCGAGCCGTCACGGCGGGTGCCGATGCGCAGGGCCAGCACCTGCGCGGGCGCGCGGGAGACGTCGGCGGGAGCGCTGAGGAAGTCGTCGAGCTGGACGGGCGGCGCGGGCGCCATGACGCCGGCGCCGGGGTCGGTGCGGTAGACGGAGGCCCTGACGGGCAGGCCGGGCGTGGCGTTGATCGCGGCGGCGACCTGGGCGGCGGTGCTGACCGGCGCGCCGGAGTCGTCGGTGGCCAGGCTGACGGCGACGAGCTTGCCGTCGATGCCGACCCGGAGCGGGCTGCCGGGCGTGCCGGGCCCGACGATCTCGACGGACAGGTCGTTGCCGCCCTCGGAGCCGTAGGCGGTCGAGGTGATCACGACGGCGGCGGCGGGCGCGGTGCCGATCAGCGCCTGGGCGTGGCGCCGGTAGCCGTTGGTCCGGTACGGCAGCGCGATCAGCTCGGTGAGCTTGGGGTAGCGCCGGTTCAGCGCCCTGATCCGCTCGTTGAGCTGCGCGGGCGTCATGTACTGGGTGACGAAGTCCTTCTGGTAGCCGGGGCCGGTCTTGGCCGGCCGGTCGCCGCCGGGCCATTCGGCCACCCGCGCCTCGGCCTTGCCGCCGCCCGCCGAGGTGACGGTGATCCGGGTCGGCTCGGCGTCGGCCGGGACGGGGGCGCTGAGCTGGTGGCCCAGGTAGACGCCGGCGTCCACGTACGCGACCATCTCGGCCCGCCCGCTCGTGCCGCGCCGGCCCTTCCAGGCGACGGTGAGCGTGGCGGCCTGGGCGGCGCTGCTGGAGGCCTCGACGGACAGGAAGTACCCGTCACGCGACTCGTACCAGACCGCCCGTTCGATGACGATCCGATCCTTGTCGGCGCCGGCCGTCGCGCTCGCCCGGGGCGCGGCGTCGGGGGCCAGGCTCGCGCCGAGCTGGGGCAGGGCGGCGAGCTGGGTGGGAGTGAGCACCGCGTCGACCTGGACGCTGCCGTCAGGCTGCGGGCGTACGCGTTCGGTGAGGTCGGCGCCGGACTCCACCAGCCGTTCCATCGCGGCCCTGTCGGGCACGGAGATGGTGACCAGCGAGACGGGCTCGGGATCGGCCGGCCCGGCGACGGCCGGGGCGGACGGCTGTGCGCCGAGAAACGCGGCGCCGACGATCAGTGTGAGGACGGCGGACACCCGTAAGCCGTGCATGTAGCCCCTTCCAGGGATCACCTGTATGGGGATCATTCAAAGCCGACAACCGGCCAACCGGCAAGACCCGTGACGTCATCGCCCGCCGGGCGGGCGGCCGGTCACGAGGCCGTGACGTGCGGCACCGCGTCGTAGGCGGCCCAGTCGGCGCTGATCGCGCTCGCCGTCTTGAGCAGCAGCGGGAGGTGCTCCTCGGTCAGCTTCTCGATCGAGGTCTCGGCGGCGTGGGCGTTGACGTTGACCGCCGCGATCACGTTGCCGAGCCCGTCGCGCAGCGGCGCCGCCACCGACCTTATGCCCAGGGCGAGCTGTTCGTCGGTCATCGCCCAGCCCTTGGCCCGCACGGCGCGCAGGGCCGCCTCGCGCTCGCTCGGGTCGGGCCGCCAGCGCGGCTCGATGCCGGAGCGGCTCGGCTCGGCCAGCACCCGCTCCACCTCGGCCGGGGACAGCGCGGCCAGCAGCACCTTGCCCAGCGAGGTCTGCAGCGCGGGGAAGCGGGTGCCGATCTGCACCGACAGCGCCACGATCTTCGGCACGGCGACCCTGGCCACGTAGACGATGTCGGAGCCGTCGAGCTGGGCGATCGAGGACGACTCGCGGGTCTGCGTGACCAGCGTCTCCAGGTGCGGCCTGGCCACCTCCCACAGCCCCATCGAGCGCACGTAGGAGACGCCCAGCTCCAGCACCCGCGGTGTGAGGGCGAAGCCGCCCCGCTCGGCCCTGGCGTAGCCCAGCTCCTGCAGCGTGAGCAGGATGCGGCGGGCCGTCGGCCGGGCCAGCCCGGTGGCGGCCGCCACCTCGGTCAGCGACATGACCGGGTATCCCGGCCGGAAGGCCCTGATGACGTCGAGGCCGCGGGCCAGCGCCTCGATGAAGTCAGGTCCGGTCTCACCACGTGCCATGTACGCCCTCACTCGCTCGGATCTGTCGGATCCGACTCTAGACGGTCGCCCGTCCGCACAGCGGCGGGTCAGAGGCGGTGCGTGGCGTCGCTGCGATAGTCCGTATACGTGTACGGGTTGTCCAGCACCTTCGCCGAGGGGATGTCGGGGTTCATGCCCTTCTCCCACGCCTCCTCCCCCATCGCGCCCTTGAGGTATTCGATCGTGCTGTCGGCCTGGGCGCGGACGGCGGCCAGGTCGACGCCGAGCAGGCGATGCTCGTGCTTGACCACGCGCCCGTTGACCAGCACGGTGTGCACGTCGCCGCGCTGCGCCTGGAACGCCACGTGCCCGAACGGGTTGAGCAGCGGAAACGACACGGGCGATGCGTCGTTCTTGATGAGCACGAGGTCGGCCTTCTTGCCGGGCTCGATCGTGCCGAGGTCGTCGCGGCCGATGGCGCGGGCACCGCCCCTGGTGGCCCAGTCGACGACCTGGTCGGCGCGCAGGGCGCAGTGGGTGACGGTCTCGCCCTTGGCGTGCGCCTCCAGGTGCTCGCGCGAGCGGTCGGCGCCGAGCGTGGTGCGCATGGCCGAGAACAGATCGCCGCTCCACCATACGCTGGTGTCCATGGACAGCGAGACGGGGATGCCGTGGGCGCGGATGGCCCACGTGGGCGGGTAGCCCTGGCCGGCGCTCTGCTCGCTCTCGGTGGAGACGGAGATCGAGCCGCCGGTGGCGGCGATGCGGTGGTAGGAGTCGGCCGACAGCGAGGCGGCGTGCACGTAGATGGTGCCGGGGGTCATGAAGCCGTGGTCGTACATGAGGCGGATGCCGTCGTCGCTGGTGGCGCCCCACACGCCGGCGTGGGTGGTGACCGTCGCGCCGAGCTCGCGGGCCACCTCGAAGGCGGGGCGCTCGGGGAAGGACGGGTCACCCGTCACGTCGAAGGCGATCTGGAAGCCGAGCAGGTCGTCGCCGGTGACGCGGCGGCGGACGAAGTCGCGGAACTCCGGCGCGGCCGTCCACTCGGCGGGCGGCTGCTGGATGTTGCCGTAGGCGAGCACGTACCGTCCTGGCACGGCCTGCAGCGCGTCGGCGGCGGCGTCGGCGTGGTCGGGGGTGCGCAGGCCGTGCGACCAGTCGACGACGGTGGTGACGCCGGCGTCGAGGGCCTCGATGGCGGCCAGGGTGTTGCCCGCGTGCACGTCCTCGGGCCGGAACAGCTTGCCGTGCTCCAGGTAGTACCAGACGAAGTACTGCGTGAGCGTCCAGTCGGCGCCGTAGCCGCGCATCACGGTCTGCCACATGTGCCGGTGGGTGTCGATCATGCCCGGCATGACGATGCCGCCGGAGGCGTCGATCTCGGCGGCGCCCTCGGGCGCCTCCAGTTCGGGGCCGACGGCGGCGATCCTGTCCCCGGTGACGAGGACGTCGGTGCGGGTGAGCACCCGCCTTCCGTCCATGGGCAGCACGGTGCCGCCGCGCAGCACCACGGGGCGTCCGGCCTCGAACTCGTTCATGGCACGCTCCTCGCTTGCGAACAGTCGTCCGCTGTACGGTCAACGCCACTGTGATGAGATGCCGCCCTACTGTCAAGATGGTTGACGCATCGGCTTTTCAGTGCTGGGATCGCCCTAGCGGACATACGTCCGTTGAGCGGACGGAAGACCTGAGCGAACGGAAGAATGGATCCGGATGACTGACCACGTGCCCGAGGGGCCGCTGTCCGGTGTGCTGGTGGCCGACTTCTCCCGGGTGCTGGCCGGCCCGTACGCCACGATGCTGCTGGCGGATCTGGGCGCCGACGTCGTCAAGGTCGAGGGCCCCGGCGGGGACGACACCCGCTCCTGGACGCCGCCCGCGCGCGGCACGGCCTCCACCTATTACCTGGGCGTCAACCGGGGCAAGCGCTCGATCGCGCTCGACCTGCGGCAGGAGGGCGACGCCGGGCTCGCCAGGGAGCTGGCCCGCCGGGCCGACGTGCTGGTGGAGAACTTCCGCCCCGGCGGGCTGACCAAGTACGGGCTCGACTACGACACCGTCAGCGCGGGCAACCCCGGCCTCGTCTACGCCTCGATCAGCGGGTTCGGGTCGGGGGCCGGCGCGCGGGTGCCGGGCTACGATCTGATGGTGCAGGCCATGTCGGGGCTGATGAGCCTGACCGGCGAGCCGGACGGGCCGCCCTACCGGGCCGGGATCTCCGTGTTCGACGTGATGGCGGGCAACCACGCGGTGATCGGCGTGCTGGCCGCGCTGCGCCACCGCGAGGCCACCGGGCAGGGGCAGCACGTCGAGGTCAACCTGATGTCGTCGGCCCTGACCGGGCTGGTCAACCAGAGCTCGGCGTACGTGGCGGGCGACGTGGTGCCGTTCCGGATGGGCAACGCGCATCCGAGCGTGTTCCCGTACGAGCCGCTGCCGACCGCCGACAACGACCTCATCGTGGCCGCCGCTAACGACGGGCAGTTCCGCAAGCTGTGCGAGGTGCTCGGCATCCCCGAGGTGGCCGACGACCCGCGCTTCGCCCGCAACGCCGACCGCACCGAGCGGCGGGAGGAGCTGCGGCCCCTGCTCGTCGAGCAGCTGGTGAAGCGGCCGGCCGACGAGTGGTTCCAGCTGCTGGTCGAGGCCGGCGTGCCGAGCGGGCCGATCAACACCATCGACGGCGGGTTCGCGGCGGCGGAGCGGTTCGGGCTGGAGCCCGTCGTGGTGGTCGGCGAGGGCGATCGGGCGGTGCCGACGACGCGGCACCCGATCCGCTTCTCCCAGACGCCCGCCGGGTACGCCCTGCCGCCGCCCGAGCTGGACGAGCACGGCGCCGAGCTGCGCAAGTGGCTGGAGGACGGACGTGACTGAGCGCTCGCGCGACGCCGCGATCCCGGGAGCGGACGTGACCGAGCGCTCACGCGACCTCCGCGGCCCTGGGGAGTGGACGTGACTGAGTACCCGACCGCGCTAGGGGCGTCGACGCCTGACACGATCACCCTGCTGGGCCGCGACCTGGCCACCGACGTGATGGGCGAGGTGGGCTTCGGTGAGCTGGCCTTCTGGCTGGCCACGCAGCGCCGCCCGTCACCGGGCGAGGTCCGCGTGTTCGAGGCCGTGCTGGCCGCGCTGGCCGACCACGGCTTCACGCCGACCGCGATCGTGACGCGGCTGACGTACCTGTCGGCCCCGGATTCGGTGCAGGGGGCGCTGGCCGCGGGCCTGCTCGGCGGCGGCTCGCGCTTCCTCGGCGTCACCGAGGACTGCGGCCGCTTCCTGCACGAGGTGGTCGCCGCGCACGACCCGCTGCCGGCCGAGGAGTCCGACTGGGACGCGCTCGCCCTGGACACCGTACGGGCCCGCCGCGAGTCCGGGCGCCTCATCCCCGGGCTCGGCCATCACGTGCACAAGAACGGCGACCCGCGCACGCCCAGGCTGTTCGAGATCGCGGCCGAGGAGGGCCTGGTCGGGCCGCACCTGTCGCTGTTCGCCGCCATCGGGCGCGTGCACCCGCAGGTGCTCGGCCGCACGCTGCCGCTCAACGGCGCCGGCGTCTGCGGCGCGGCGCTGGCCGACCTGGGGCTGCCGCTGGAGCTGCTGCGCGGGTTCGCGCTGCTGGCCAGGACCGCCGGGCTCATCGGGCAGCTCGCCGAGGAGCTGCGCCGGCCGGTGGCCAATGAGATCTTCCTGTCCGTGGACCTGAACAACCGGTCCATTCCGCCCGAGCCGTTCCCATCCCCCGACGGAGGTTCGCATGACTGAGGTCATCGGAGGTTCGCATGGCTGAGGTCGTCGCGGTCATCGCGTCCACCCACCACCCCTTCTACTACCGCGCCAGCACCGCCACCGGAGAGGACCGCCCGCCGTTCGCCGACGAGTGGGTGCGCAAGGTGGAGGCGTTCCGGGAGACGCTGACCAGGGCCAGGCCCGACGTGCTGGTCATGGTCGGCTCCGACCACTTCCACCAGCTGTGGCTGGACAACATGCCGCAGTTCCTGATCGGCAAGGCGCCCTTCTACGACGCCAACTTCTACAACGAGGAGCGCGAGTTCGGGCTGCCGCGCATGGTGTGCCAGGGGCAGGAGGACCTGTCGGGGTACATCCTGCGCGAGGGCATCGACGCCGGCTTCGACCTGGCCTTCTCGAACGAGCTGCGGATCGACCACTCGATCACGTGCCCGATCATCACCCTGCGCCCGCAGAACGACCTGCCGATCGTGCCCGTCTACACCAACATCTTCGCTCCTCCCCTGCCGCGGCCGAAGCGGTTCGTGCAGCTCGGGCGGACGATCAGGCAGCTGGTGGAGTCGTGGCCGGCCGAGCAGCGGGTCGCGATCATCGGCACCGGGCACCTGTCGCTGGAGCTCGGCGGGCCGCGCCAGTTCGGGCCGCACGGGCCCGACCCCGAGTTCGACCGCAAGGCCGTCGAGTGGATCTCCTCGGGCGACATCGAGGGCTGTCTGGCCGAGGTCACCCTCGACAGCCTGCACCTGCCGGGCAACGCCACCCACGGGTTCATGGACTTCATGCTGATGATGGGGGTGGCCGGCGAAGGCCGTAAGGCGGACTACGTGGACACCTACGACCTGTTCCACACCATGGAGGCGTACTTCACCTGGTACCCGGACGGAGGCGCCGGCGCATGAGCAAGTACCTGCTGAACAAGTTCCTGTTCACCGTGGACCGCGATCCCGAGCTGGTCGAGCGCTACCGCGAGGAGCCGCGCGCCACGGTGGAGTGGTGGGAGGGCGAGTACGCCAACCGCATCCTCGGCTGTCACAGCGGCGAGGCGTCCACCTGGCTGCGCTTCGACGACGTCGAACGGGAAGCGCTGGCGGCGCACGACTATCCGCGGCTGTTCGAGCTGGGGGCGCATCCGTTCCTGACGCTGACCCTCTTCATCGCGATGTTCGAGCGCGACCATCCGCCGCTGGGCTTCCAGACGGAATACGCGCGGCGGCTGTCGCACATGTCGCTGCCGTACCCGGACATCGCCACCTGACCCTGTTATCGGAAGCGGCGGTCCCGGAGGTCCGGGGCCGCCGGTAGGCGTACGACGCGGGAGCCCGATGATGCGTGCCCTCCAGATCGACGAGTGCGGTCGACCGCCGGCCGTGGCTGAGCGCCCGGAACCGGTGCCGGGTCCCGGGCTGGAACCGGTGCGGGTCGTCGCCGCGCCGATCACCCCGCTGGACCTGCTGTGTGCGACCGGAACGTCCTACTTCGGGACGCCCGCGCTGCCGTACGTGCCCGGCGTCCAAGGTGTGGGGTCGGCCGGCGGGCGGCTCGTGTGGTTCCCGACCTCGGCCGGGATGGCTCCGGGGGACGGCAGCATGGCGGAGCTGGCCCTGGCGCGGGCCGAGGACCTGGTCGA
>NZ_BAAAMU010000220.1:0-8504 GCF_039529435.1 Nonomuraea maheshkhaliensis | reverse complement strand
CTACGTCGTGCCCGGCGGGCGGCGGGCCCGCGCCCTCGCGGCGGCGCGGCGGTACGTCGGCGCGGCCGGGCTGGCCGGGCTGAGCCACGACGCCGTGGTGGTGCTGCTGGACTCGCGCAGGCCCGGCACCGGCCCGCACGCCCTCAGGGAGCACATCGCCCGCCACGCCGGCGGCCCGGTCCTCGCGGTGGTGCCGCCACCCACCGAGCCGGCCGGGGCCGGCGATCCGGTCGAGGAGGCGGTGGCAGGGCTTGTCGAGTGCTTCACGCTCGCCCTGCGCACCAGCCGCCTGCTCGCCGTGATCGGGGTGGACGACGAGGTGGCCGGCACCGACGACTACCTCCCGTACGTGAGCGTGTTCGACGCCGACGCCCGCTCGCTGACCTCGTACGTGACCCGGCTGATCGGCCCCGTGCTCGACTACGACGCCGAACGCGGCACCGAGCTGGAGGCCACTTTGCGGGCCTTCGCCCGCTGCAACGCCAGCCCCACCAGGGCCGCCAGGATGCTCGGCTTCCACCCCAACACGATCCTGCAGCGCCTCGAACGCCTCGACGCCCTGCTCGGCCCCGGCTGGCGCGAGGACGACCGCTTCTTCCGCATCTCCCTGGCCGTGCGCCTGCGGGAGCTGATGAGCGCGGCCCACAGGTCATCGGCACACGAACAGCCCGGAGGGCTGGGGTGAACACCCATGGCCCGGCCGGGCGGGCCCGTCCTACGTTGACGGAACCAGCGGCGTCGCGCGGTGATCGCTCCCGCGGCGCGTCCACCGGACGACGAGGAGCACACGTGGCGGTCAACAGCCGGATCTCCGGGATCAAGGACAGGAGCGTGGCCGAGCGGCGCGCCCTGGTGGCGGACGGCGCGGGCGTGCCGGCCGAGGCGCTGAGCGCGCTCGACACCGGCGGCCTCGCCCTGGACCAGGCCGACCACCTGATCGAGAACGTCATCGGCACGATCGGGCTGCCGCTCGGCGTGGCCACCAACGTGACCGTGAACGGGCGCGACCGCCTCGTGCCGATGGTCACCGAGGAGCCGTCCGTGGTGGCCGCCGCGAGCAACGCCGCGCGCATCGCCCGCGTCCACGGCGGCTTCCACGCCTCGGGGACCGGCCCGGTGATGATCGCCCAGATCCAGGTGGTGGACGTGACCGACCCGCACGGGGCGCGCAACCGCGTCCTGGAGGCCAGGGAGGAGATCCTGGCGCTGGCCGACGCCCAGGACCCCGTGCTCGCCCGGCTCGGCGGCGGCGCCCGCGACCTGACCGCCCGGGTGCTGTGGACCCGCGCGGGCGCGCAGGTGATCGCGCACCTGCTGGTGGACGTGGGCGACGCCATGGGCGCCAACGCCGTCAACACGATGGCCGAGGCGGTCGCGCCGGTGCTCGCCGAGCGCGCGGGCGGCCGCCCGCTGCTGCGCATCCTGAGCAACAAGGCCGACACCCGGCTCGTGCGGGCGCGGGCGGTCTTCGACGCGGAGCTGCTCGGCGGCCCCCAGGTCGTGGACGACATCGTGGCGGCGAGCGCGTTCGCGGAGGCGGACCCGTACCGCGCCGCCACCCACAACAAGGGCATCATGAACGGCATCAGCGCCGTCGTCCTCGCGACCGGCAACGACACCCGCGCCGTCGAGGCGGGCTGCCACGCGCACGCCGCCCGCGACGGCGCCTACACCGCCCTGTCACGCTTCGAGAAGGACCGCGACGGCAACCTCACCGGCACGCTGGAGGTGCCGATGCCGGTCGGCCTCGTCGGCGGGGCCACCCGCGCGCACCCGGTGGCGCAGGCGGCGCTCAAGATCCTGGGCGTCACCTCGGCGGCGGAGCTGGCCGAGATCATCGTCTCCGTCGGCCTGGCTCAAAATCTGGCCGCCTGCCGTGCCCTGGCCGCCGAGGGCATCCAGCACGGGCACATGCGGCTGCACGCCAGGACGATCGCGGCCGCCGCCGGCGCCACGCCCGACGAGGTGCCACGGGTCGCGGAGCGGCTGGTGCGGGACGGGAAGATCCAGGAGGAGCACGCCCGCGAGGTGCTGGCGTCGCTGCGGGGTGAGCGGGCGTGAACACGCCGCCAGGCGAGCGCTGGCGGCCCCGGCCGATCGTCGAGCGCGTGGAGCGGGCCCCCGAGTGGGTGCGCGTCTACGAGGTCGGGCCGCGCGACGGGCTCCAGGCCGAGACGGCCGTCATCCCGGCCAGGACGAAGATCGAGCTGTGCCGCCGTCTCGCCGCGGCCGGGCTGCGCGACATCGAGGCGACGAGCTTCGTCCCGCCGGCGTGGATCCCGCAGCTGACCGACGCCGCCGAGGTGCTGCCCGCCCTCGCCGACCTGGACGGCGTGCGCACCGTCGCGCTCGTGCCCAACCTGCGCGGCCTGGAACAGGCCGTCGAGGCCGGCGCCCGGCACGTCGCCGTGGTCGTGAGCGCGACGGAGAGCTTCGCCCGCGCCAACCTCAACGCGGCCAGGCAGGCGGCGCTCGCCACCGCCGTGGAGGTGACGCGGGAGGCGCGCGGGCACGGGCTCGGCGTGCGCGGCTACGTCTCGATGGCGTTCGGGGACCCCTGGGAGGGGCCCGTGGACCGGGGCGTGGTGGCCGCCACCGCCGCCGCGCTCTTCGAGGCCGGCTGCGCGACCGTCGCGCTCGGCGACACCATCGGCGTCGCCACGCCGGGCCACGTGCACGCGATCGTGCGCGACCTGGCCGCGCTCGGCGTCCCCGCAGGCGACCTCGCGCTGCACCTGCACGACACGTACGGGCAGGCGCTGGCCAACGTGGTCGCCGGGCTCGACGCGGGCGTGCGCGAGTTCGACTCCTCGATCGGCGGGCTCGGGCGCTGCCCGTACGCGCGCGGCGCGACCGGGAACCTGGCCACCGAGGACCTGGTCTGGCTGCTGCACGGCATGGGGATCGCGACCGGGGCCGACCTGGACGCGCTCGCCGCCGTGGCGCGCTGGATCGGCGCCCGGCTGGGCCGCACCGGGCTGCCGTCACGGGTCACCACCGCACTCGCCGCCGCCGGGCGATGACGACAAGGAGAGACAGTGATCGCTGAGATGTTTCCAGGGCTTCCGGAGCAGCCGGGCGCGCTGTCCGGGGTCGTGGTGCTCGACCTGTCCCGCGTGCTCGCCGGGCCGTACTGCGGGCAGATCCTGGCCGACTTCGGCGCGACCGTGATCAAGGTGGAGAACCCGGGGGACCCCGACGTCACGCGCGGCTTCCCGCCGTACGTGCGGGCGGGGGAGAAGGAGCTGAGCGGCTACTACGCCCAGTACAACCGCGGCAAGCTGACCATCACGCTCGACCTGTCCACCGAGGCGGGCCGCACGGCGCTCAAGGACCTCGCCGCCAAGGCCGACATCCTCGTGGAGAACTTCCGCCCCGGCACCATGGCCAAGCTCGGCGTCGGCTACGACACCCTCGCCGAGGTCAACCCGCGCCTGGTCTACACGGCCATCTCCGGGTACGGGCAGACGGGCTCGCGCAGCCGGCGGCCCGCGTTCGACAGCACCGCGCAGGCGGCCGGCGGCCTGTGGTCGATGAACGGCGACCCCGGCGGCCCGCCCGTACGGGTCGGCACCGTGCTCGGCGACCTCGCCGCGACCCTGTTCGCCGTCACGGGCACGCTGCTGGCGCTGCGTCACGCGGAGGCCACGGGGCAGGGGCAGCTCGTGGACGTCGCCCAGGTGGACAGCGTCATCGCGCTCACCGAGAACGCGGTCGTCAACTACACGGTGGACGGCGACGTCGCCCGGCACACCGGCAACCGGCATCCGTGGGTGCGGCCGTACGAGCTGTTCCCGTGCCGGGACGGGAACGTGTTCTTCGGCGCCTACACCGACAAGTTCTGGCGCCTGGCGTGCGAGCTGTTCGGCGAACCCGGCCTGGCCGCCGACCCCGAGATCGACACCATGCGCAAGCGCTTCGACGAGGGCGTCTACGAGCGCAGGGTGCGGCCCGTCATCGCGCGGTGGCTGGCCGGGCGCACCGGCGAGGAGCTGGAGCGGATGGCCGGGGAGGTGCTGCCGCTCACGGTGGTCAAGTCCATCAAGGACGTGGTCGAGGACCCGGGGACCGCCGAACGCGACATGGTGGTGAGCGTCGATCATCCCGGCTTCGGGCGCGTACGGCTGTTCGGCCAGCCGATCAAGCTGAGCGCCACGCCGGCGGACGTACGGCGCCCGGCGGCCGAGCTCGGCCGGGACACCGAGGTGGTCCTCGGCGCACTGGCCGGCTACGGCCCCGACGAGATCGCCGCGCTCCGCGCCGCCGGCGCGATCTGAGGACCGGGGATGACGGACACGAACGGGCTGCTGCTCCGCGACGCCCGCCGCTACGGCGATGACACCCTCACCGACGTGCACGTGCGCGGCGGGCGGATCGTCGCGGCCGGTCCGGCCGGCACGGTGCCCGCCCCCGGCGCCGAGCCGGTGGACCTCGGCGGGCGCCATCTCGGGCCAGGCCTGTGGGACGAACATGTGCACTTCACCCAGTGGGTGGTCCAGAGCCGCCGCGTGGACCTGTCCGGCGCGACCAGCGCCGCCGAGACCGCCGCCCTCGTCCGCGCGGCGCTCGCCCGCACGCCCGTTCCCGCAGGGGGAGTCCTGTCCGGGTACGGCTTCCGCGACGCGCTCTGGCCCGACCGGCCCACCCTGCGCGCCCTCGACGAGGCCGCCCCCGGCACCCCGGTCGTGCTCGTCAGCGGCGACCTGCACTGCGGCTGGATCAACTCGGCCGCCGCCGCCCGGATGGGCGTGAGCGTGGACGAGTCGGGGGTGCTGCGCGAGGGCGACTGGATCGGCTCGCCCGGCCTGGACGCGGAGGGCTCATTGACGGTGGCCGACTACCGCGACGCGGCGCGGGCGGCGGCCCGGCGCGGGGTCGTCGGCATCGTCGACTTCGAGCACGCCGACAACGTGCGGCTGTGGCCCGAGCGGGTCGCGGACGGGGTCACGAGCCTGCGGGTGGAGGCGTCCATCTGGCCCGACCGGCTGGACGACGCCCTCGCGCGGGGCCTGCGCACCGGCGCGGCGCTGGACCCCGGTGGGCTGGTGACCGTCGGGCGGCTGAAGGTCGTCGTGGACGGCTCGCTCAACACCAGGACCGCACTGTGCTGGGACCCGTACCCAGGCCTCGACCCCGGCGACCCGCACGCGTGCGGCGTCGAGAGTTACACCGCCGCGGAGCTGCGCGACCTGCTCGCCCTGGCCTGGCCCGGCGGGATCGAGGCCGCCGTGCACGCCATTGGGGACCGGGCGAACACCCAGGTCATCGACGTGTTCGAGGAGCTGGGGCGGCCGGGGGTGATCGAGCACGCGCAGCTCGTCCGGGCTGAGGACTTCGCCCGCTTCGCCCGGCTCGGGCTGGTGGCGAGTGTCCAGCCGGAGCACGCCATGGACGACCGTGACGTGGCCGACCGGCTGTGGGAGGGCCGGACGGGCCGCGCCTTCGCCTTCGCCTCGCTGCACGAGGCCGGGGCCGCCCTGCGGCTCGGCTCCGACGCCCCCGTCGCGCCGCTGGACCCGTGGCAGGCGGTCGCCTCCGCGATCAGCCGCAGCCGCGGCGAGCGCGAGCCGTGGCATCCGGAGCAGCGCCTGCCACGCGGCGTGGCCCTGGCCGCCGCCTTCCGCGGCCTCACCGGCTTCGCCCTCGGCGGCCCCGCCGGCCTGGTCGTCCTCGACCGCGACCCGGCCACTGCCGACCGCGACGACCTCCGCACGATGCCCGTCGCCGGCACCCTGCTGGCCGGCCGTTGGACCTGGAGAAACCTATGACCCGCGTCTCGCACGCGGGGGCCTTGTGACCGCCATCCGGACCGATGTCCCGCACGGGAGAGCTCTGTGACCACGATCACCCGGACCGACACCATTCGCCTGTGGCCCGCGCGGGCTTATCGGGACACGTTCGCGCGGGAGGACCCCGAGCCGGTCGAGGGCGGGGTGCTGCCGCCGGGCCGGCACGGGCTCTACTTCCTGCCCGACCTCGCGCTCGACGCGCTGCGCCCGGATGGCACCCCGGCCCGCGACGGCGTCGTGCCCGACATCGACCTGCCGCGCCGCCTGTTCGCGGGGGAGGAGATGACCTTCCACCGCCCGATCCGCTACGGAGAGACGCTCGACCTGACCGCCACGCTCGACCGGATGGACGACAAGCGGGGCCGCAGCGGCAGGCTCGTGTTCGTCACCGTCGCCAGGACGATCGCCGGACCGGACGGCCCCGCCGTGACCGTGCGCCAGCACGACGTCTTCCTCGGCCCCACCGGCCCGGCCCGCCCCCAGCCGGGCCCCGAGCCGGCCGACCTCGCCTGGGACGAGCCGCTCGACCTGGGCCCCGTGCACCTGTTCCGCTACTCCGCGCTGACCTACAACAGCCACCTCATCCACTACAACGACCCGTGGGCGCGCGAGGTGGAGCGGCAGCCGGGCCTGCTCGTCCACGGCCCGCTCACCAGCATGCTGCTGCTCGACCTCGCCCTGCGCAGGAACCCGGGCCGTACGCCGGCGACGTACTCCATGCGCGCCCTCGCCCCCGTCCACCTCGGGACCCCCGTCAGGCTGGCCGGGCGGCCCGAGCCGGACGGGGCGCGGCTGTGGGCGCTCGACGCCGAAGGCGGCGCGCTCGTGAGCGCCGAGGTGCGGTTCGCCTGAATCACCCCCGCATTCCGGCTTCCTGAACCGTGGTCTAAGGTGCGGAACATGCCCGAAACGGTGGACGAGCCAGGCGTCAGTCGCGCGGCGGTCCCGGCCCGCCCGACCCCGCCGCACTCCTGACAGCGGAGATCTTCGTGTACCTCATGCGCATCGGCCCGCCCGGCGCCGAGAAGCCCGTCGTCCGCGTGGACGACAGCCACTACGTCGACGTCTCCGACGTCACCCCCGACTTCGACGAGCGATTCTTCGCCGCGGGCGGCCCCGCGCTGCTCGCCGAGCGGGTGGCGACAGGGGAGCGGCGCGCGTTCTCCGGTGAGCGGATCGGCGCGCCGATCGCCAGGCCGCACCAGATCCTGTGCATCGGGCTCAACTACAGCGACCACGCCGCCGAGACCGGGCAGGCCGTGCCGGACGAGCCGATCCTGTTCACCAAGCCGCCCAACACGCTCATCGGTCCGTACGACGACGTCCGCATCCCGCGCGGCGCCACCAAGACCGACTGGGAGGTGGAGCTGGGCATCGTCATCGGCCGGCGTACCTCCTACCTCGACTCCGCCGAGGAGGCCCGCGCCGCCATCGCCGGCTACTGCGTGGTCAACGACGTCAGCGAGCGCGCCTTCCAGATGGAGCGCGGCGGCCAGTGGAGCAAGGGCAAGTCGGCCGAGACGTTCAACCCGGCCGGGCCGTGGCTGGTCACCCCCGACGAGATCGCCGACGTCAAGAACCTGGGCATGTGGCTGGACGTCAGCGGCACCCGCCGCCAGACCGGCAGCACCGCGACGATGATCTTCGACCCGTACTTCCTCGTCCACCACCTGAGCCAGTTCATGGTGCTGGAGCCGGGTGACCTGATCAACACCGGCACCCCGCCCGGCGTGGGCATGGGCCACAAGCCGCAGCTCTGGCTCCAGCCCGGCGACGTGATGGAGCTGGGCATCGACGGCCTGGGCAGCCAGCGTCAGCGGGTCGTGGGACCCCGCTAGGTGCGCGCCCTGGTCATCACCGGTCCCGGCGAGGCCGCGGTGCACGACGTCGAGCCGCCGGTCGCCGGGCCTGGACAGGTCGTCGTGGACGTGGAGCGGGCCGGCGTGTGCGGCACCGACGTCGAGCTGTTCGGCGGCGAGATGAGCTACCTGCGGACCGGCCGCTCCTGGTATCCGCTGCGCCCCGGCCACGAGTGGTGCGGGACCGTCACCGACACCGGCGCGGGCGTGGCGCGCGAGTGGCTGGGCCGCCGGGTCACCGGCGACACCATGCTCGGCTGCGGGCACTGCGAACGCTGCCGGGCCGGCCGCCACCACGTGTGCGAGGACCTGGCCGAGATCGGCATCAGCCGCGGCTTCGCCGGAGCCCTCGCCGAACGGCTCGCCGTGCCGGTCACCGCCCTGCGCCCGCTGCCCGCCGAGCTGGACCCCGCGCTCGGCGCGCTGGTGGAGCCCGGCGGCAACGCCTTGCGCGCGGTGAAAGCCGCCACGCTCGAACCTGGACGGCGGCTGCTCATTCTCGGCACCGGCACGATCGGCCTGCTGGCGGCGCTGTTCGCACGGGCCCAGGGGATCGAGGCGCATCTGATGGGCCGCGACCAGGAAGGGCTGCGCCTGGCCGCCTCGCTCGGCTTCACCGGCGTCTGGACCAGGCCCGAGCTGCCGCCACTGGCATGGGACGCGGTCGTGGACGCCTCCAACGCGCCCGGGTTACCCGCGCTCGCCCTCGACCTGGTCGAGCCGGCCGGACGCGTGGTCTACATCGGCCTGGCCGGTACGCCGAGCACCCTCGACACCCGTGACCTGCTGCTCAAGGACGTCACGGCCGTGGGTATCCTGGGCGGCTCGGCCGGACTGGCCGCGGCGGCGGCCGCCT
>NZ_BAAAMU010000219.1:0-9315 GCF_039529435.1 Nonomuraea maheshkhaliensis | reverse complement strand
AGAAGACGGCCGGTGGTCGTGCGGGCCGGGCCGGTCGCGTGCGCCGCCCGGCCAGCGCGGAGCCCGCTGCCGGCGCCGATGTCGAAGCCGTTTCCGGGGCCGCTGCCGCTGCCGGGGCCGTTTCCGGGGCCGCTGCCGGCGGGGACGTGGAGGCGGCGCGGGCCGAGGCCGATGAGGCCGATGAGGCCGACGACGACATCATGGAGATCCTGCCCGAGGACGAGCCGCTCGACGACGAGCCCGCCGGTGAGGATCTCGACGAGGACAACGTGCGCCCCAGCCTGCTCGCCGACCCGTTCGGGATGACCGCCCGCAGGCAGGACGAGCCGGGCACCGCGTTCCAGCGGCCGGCCGCGATCTTCGCGCCGCTGTTCCAGGCGCCCGACCCGAGCAAGGCCAAGCCCGCCGTCGCCCGCAAGGCCGAGGCGCCGCAGCCCGTCGCCGAGCCCGAGGCCGAGGAGGCCGAGGAGCCGGTCGACGAGGTGGCCGCCGAGGAGGAGACCGACCTCGACACCTCCGACGAGCAGGAGGAGGAAGAGCCGCGCGGCCGCCGCCGTCGCCGCCGCGGGGGCGGCAGGGGCCGCGGCAAGGCGCGCGAGCGGGACGACGCCGAAGACGGCGAGGAGTCCGAGGACGACGACTCCGACGAGCAGGGCGAAGAGGCGCAGGAAGAGGAGGCGTCCTCCTCGCGCCGCCGGCGCCGCCGTCGCCGCAGGGGCGGTGACGAGGGCTCCGAGCCCGCCAGCGACGACCCGCCGAACACGGTGGTGCGCATCCGCGCGCCGCGCTCGGGCCGTTCCGCCTCGCTCGACACCGCGACCGACGGTGTGCAGAGCGTGCGCGGCTCGACCCGGCTGGAGGCCAAGAAGCAGCGCCGCCGCGAGGGGCGCGAGCTCGGGCGCAGGCGCCCGCCGATCATCACCGAGTCGGAGTTCCTGGCCCGCCGCGAGTCCGTCGACCGCATGATGGTCGTGCGGCGCGTGGGCGACCGTACGCAGATCGCGGTCCTGGAGGACGGCGTGCTCGTCGAGCACTACGTCAACCGCGAGGCCAGCCAGTCCTACGTCGGCAACGTCTACCTCGGCAAGGTGCAGAACGTGCTGCCGTCGATGGAGGCGGCGTTCGTGGACATCGGCAAGGGCAGGAACGCCGTCCTGTACGCCGGCGAGGTGAACTTCGACACCGCCGGTCTCGAAGGCCAGCCGAAGCGGATCGAGTCGGCGCTCAAGTCGGGCCAGTCCGTGCTCGTGCAGGTCACGAAGGACCCGATCGGCCACAAGGGCGCCCGCCTGACGTCGCAGATCAGCCTGCCGGGACGCTACCTCGTCTACGTGCCCGACGGGTCGATGACCGGCATCAGCCGCAAGCTGCCCGACAAGGAGCGCACGCGGCTGAAGAGCATCCTGAAGAAGGTCATGCCGGAGAACGCCGGTGTGATCGTGCGCACGGCGGCCGAGGGCGCCTCCGAGGACGAGCTGGCCCGCGACGTGGCCCGGCTGTCGGCGCAGTGGGAGAACATCCAGAAGAAGGCCAAGTCGGCCAGCCCGCCGGAGCTGCTGTCCGCCGAGCCCGACCTGACCATCCGGGTCGTGCGCGACGTGTTCAACGAGGACTTCACGAACCTGGTCGTGCAGGGCGAGGACGCCTGGGAGACGGTCGACGAGTACGTCAAGTACGTCGCGCCGCACCTGGCCGAGCGCCTGTCGAAGTGGAACGAGGGAGAACACGGCGACGTGTTCGCCTCCTACCGGATCGACGAGCAGCTGAGCAAGGCGATGGAGCGCAAGGTGTGGCTGCCGAGCGGCGGCTCGCTGGTGATCGACCGTACCGAGGCGATGACCGTCGTCGACGTCAACACCGGCAAGTTCACCGGCCAGGGCGGCAACCTGGAGGAGACCGTCACCAGGAACAACCTGGAGGCGGCCGAGGAGATCGTGCGCCAGCTCCGCCTGCGCGACATCGGCGGCATCATCGTCATCGACTTCATCGACATGGTGCTGGAGTCCAACCGCGACCTGGTGCTGCGGCGGATGCTGGAGTGCCTGGCCCGCGACAGGACCAAGCACCAGGTCGCCGAGGTCACCTCGCTGGGCCTGGTCCAGATGACGCGTAAGCGGGTCGGTCAGGGGCTGCTGGAGGCGTTCTCGACGCCGTGTGACTGCTGCAACGGGCGTGGCCTGATCGTCTCCACCGAGCCGGTCGAGAGCAAGCCCGAGCCGCGCGGCACGCAGGGCAAGATGGCGATCGAGAAGGCGGTGTCGGACAAGGTTTCCGCGGCCAAGGACTCCGCCAGCCGTGATACCGTGACCGGTGCGCTTGAAGACGTCCCGGCCGAGGACGACCAGGCAAGCCAGACTTCCGGCAGAGGGCGGCGACGCTCCCGCCGAGCCAAGTCGGCCGACTAACCTCGGCTGACTTCCGACGATCCGTCCGGTTCGCCTAGGGCACCGTTAATCCGGTACCCTGGTGAATCGGTGCGTCAGGTGACGTGCCCTGTTGGCGCGCTTACTCGGTTCGTCGTTTTAGACAGGCTGAATGACAGGCGCAGCATTCGGCGGCCACCTCGATGAGGTAGCTGATGTTCGAACAGCAACAGTGAGTCAGTAGAAGGGTTCCGCGGTGTACGCGATCGTTCGTTGCGGCGGCAGGCAGCAGAAGGTCTCCGTCGGTGACGTCCTCGAGGTGGACAAGGTCGCCGGCGAGGTCGGCTCTTCGGTATCGCTGCCGACGGTGCTCGTCGTCAACGACGGCGATGTGACCACGGAGGCGGGCAAGTTCACGGTCAACGCCGAGATCCTCGGTGAGACCAAGGGCCCGAAGATCCGCATTCTCAAGTACAAGAACAAGACCGGTTACAAGAAGCGCCAGGGTCACCGCCAGCGGTACACCCAGGTGAAGATCACCGGTATCGAGCAGGCCTGAACGGGAGTTTGAGAGATGGCACACAAGAAGGGCGCGTCGTCCACCCGGAACGGTCGTGACTCCAACGCCCAGCGTCTGGGCGTCAAGCGCTTCGGTGGTCAGCTGGTCAACGCGGGCGAGATCATCGTCCGTCAGCGTGGCACCCACTTCCACCCCGGTGACAACGTCGGCCGCGGTGGCGATGACACGCTGTTCGCGCTGGCCGCGGGTCACGTGCAGTTCGGTGTCAAGCGCGGCCGCAGGGCCGTGAGCATCGTCCCCGTCGCCGCCGAGTAGGTTCTTCCTGCTTTTCGGCCTCGGGCTCGTCGCTTCAGGGGTGGATCGATCCGTACGGATGCGATCCACCCCTTGGTGTTTCCCGGGCCGGTCGGCGATGGGTTGTCAGTCATGAGAGGCCCCTGGCGGGGCGATGGAGGAATGCGGGATGCCGGACTTTGTGGACCAGGTGGTCCTTCACATCAAGGCCGGTGACGGGGGAAACGGGTGCGCCTCCATCCACCGGGAGAAGTTCAAGCCGCTCGGCGGGCCCGACGGGGGCAACGGCGGGCGCGGGGGCGACGTGATCCTTGAGGTCGATCCCAATACCGCGACCCTGCTCGACTACCATCACCGGCCCCACAGGAAGGCCCCCAACGGCAAGCAGGGGCAGGGCTCCAACCGCGACGGCGCCAACGGTGAGGACGTGGTTCTGTCCGTGCCCAACGGCACCCTGGTGAAGGACTCCACCACCGGTGAGGTGCTGGTCGACCTGGTGGGGGCGGGCACCCGCTACGTGATCGCCGAGGGCGGGCACGGCGGGCTCGGCAACGCGGCGCTGGCCACCACCAAGCGCAAGGCGCCCGGGTTCGCGCTGCTCGGCGAGCCGGGCGACGAGCTCGACGTCATGCTGGAGCTCAAGAGCGTCGCGGACGTGGCGCTGGTCGGCTTCCCCAGCGCGGGCAAGAGCTCGCTGATCGCGGCGCTGAGCGCGGCCAAGCCGAAGATCGCCGACTATCCTTTCACCACCCTGATCCCCAACCTGGGCGTGGTGACGGCGGGCGACCACGTGTTCACCGTGGCCGACGTCCCCGGGCTGATCCCGGGCGCGTCGGAGGGCAAGGGGCTCGGGCACGAGTTCCTGCGGCACGTCGAGCGGTGCGACATGCTCGTGCACGTCATCGACTGCGCCACCATGGAGCCGGGGCGCGACCCGGTCACCGACTACGAGGTGATCGAGGCGGAGCTGCGCGCGTACGGGAAGCTGGAGGACCGGCCGCGGCTGGTCGTGCTGAACAAGGCCGACGTGCCCGACGCGCGGGAGCTGGCCGAGCTGGTCGCGCCGGAGTTCGAGGCGCGCGGGCTGAAGGTGTTCACGATCTCGGCGGCCACGCGTGACGGGCTGCGGGAGCTGTCGTACGCGATGGGCGAATGGGTGGCGGCGGCGCGGGCCAACAAGCCCGTCGAGGAGCCGACCCGGCTGGTCATCAGGCCCAAGCAGCTCGGCGCGGCCGGGTTCAAGGTGCGCAGGGTCAACGACAACCTGTTCCAGATCACCGGGGAGAAGCCGGAGCGGTGGATCAGGCAGACCGACTTCAGCAACGACGAGGCGGTGGGTTACCTCGGTGACCGGCTCGAACGGCTCGGGGTCGAGGTCGAGCTGGCCAAGCTCGGCGCCAAGGCCGGGGCCGAGGTGGTCATCGGGCCGATGGAGGGCGGTTACGTCTTCGACTGGCAGCCCACGCTGAACGCCGAGACGGTGCGGCAGGGGCCGCGCGGGTCGGACAACCGGCTGGGGTAGGGCGGCGCGGGTCGGATCACCGGCTGGGGTAAGGCGCGCGCGGGTCGGACCGCCGGCCGGCCGTACGGGATGGTCTCGATCCTTCGCGGTCGGGGCCGGCGTCGGTCGATCGTCGCCGTGACACTTCGGCGCCGGGCGAGACATCCGGATCTTAGGCTGCGGACCATGAACGCCGCATCCATCCTGCCCGCGCGGGCCCCTCACCTGGTGATCGAGCCGAGCATCCTGTACTTCGGGACGCCGGTGGTGCTTCTTTCGACCGAGAACGAGGACGGCTCGGTCAACCTGGCCCCGATGTCCTCCGCGTGGGCGCTCGGGCAGACCGTCGTGCTCGGTCTGGGCCGCGAGGGACAGACCGCGCGCAATCTCGGCGAGCGGCCCGACCTGGTGATCAATCTGCCCGACCCGGCTCTGTGGCCGGCGGTGGAACGGCTGGCGCCGCTGACCGGCCGGAACCCGGTTCCCGCCACCAAGGCGGAGCGCTGTCGTTTCGAGCCGGACAAGTTCGGTGCGGCGGGGCTGCACGGCGAGCCTTCGCACGTGGTCCGGCCGCCTCGCGTCGCCGAGTGCCCCATTCAACTGGAGGCTCGTGCCGAGCGGGTACGAACGGACGTCCGCGAGGAATTCGTCATCGTCGAGGCACTCGTGCAGAAGGTGCACGCCGACCCCCGGCTCGTCGTCCCCGGCACCGACCACGTCGATCCCGCCGCCTGGAGCCCGCTCGTCTACAACTTCCGCCACTACTTCGGGCTCGGCCAGGAGCTCGGCCACTCCTACCGCACCGAGACGCCCCGGTGACGCGCGCCGGGTCGCCCTGGTGACGCGGCCGGCCGCGGTCAAGATCGTCGGCCGGTAACGAGGGGCGTCCGGGGAGCGGATAGGCTGCCAGACGTGCGGGAACAGATCAGCTCAGCGTCGAAGGTCGTCGTCAAGGTCGGCTCTTCCTCGCTCACCACCCCTCAGGGCATGATCGACGTGGATCGCGTGGACGCCCTGGTCGACGTGCTGGCGGCGCGGCGCCGTACCGGGGCGCAGATCGTCCTGGTCTCCTCGGGAGCGATCGCGGCGGGCCTCGGCCCGCTCGGGCTGAGCGCGCGACCGCGCGACCTGGCCACCCAGCAGGCCGCAGCCTCCGTCGGGCAGGGCGTGCTGGTGGCCCGCTACACCTCCTCCTTCGCCCGCTACTCGCTGCGCGTGGGGCAGGTGCTGCTGACCGCCGACGACATGATGCGCCGCGCCCACCACGCCAACGCCCAGCGCACGCTCGCGCGGCTGCTGGAGCTGGGCATCGTGCCCATCGTCAACGAGAACGACACCGTGGCCACCGACGAGATCCGCTTCGGCGACAACGACCGGCTGGCGGCGCTGGTGGCCCACCTCATCCACGCCGACGCGCTGGTGCTGCTGTCCGACGTCGACGCGCTCTACGACGGCCCGCCCAGCCGCAGCGGCTCGCGCCGGCTGGCCGAGATCCGCGGCCCGGAGGACCTGGTCGGGGTCGAGCTGGGCAAGAACGGCGCGGCGGTCGGCACCGGCGGCATGGTGACCAAGGTGCAGGCCGCCAGGATCGCCACCGGCGCCGGCGTGCCCGTGGTGCTCACCGCGGCCGCTCACGCCGCCCAGGCGCTCAGCGGGGCCGACGTCGGCACCTACTTCCACCCCGGCGGCCGTCATCCGGGCACGCGCCTGCTCTGGCTCGCGCACGCCACCACCGGGCGCGGCCGGCTCCATCTCGACGCGGGCGCGGTGGAGGCCATCGTGGGGCGGCGCAAGTCGCTGCTGCCTGCCGGGGTGACGTCGGTGGAGGGCGAGTTCGCCGCGGGCGATCCGGTCGATCTGTGCGGTCCGCAGGGGCTCGTGGTGGCCCGCGGCCTGGTGAACTTCGACGCCGTCGAGATCCCCGGTCTGCTGGGGCGCTCCACGAGGGAGCTGGCGAGCACGCTCGGTCCGGAATACGAACGCGAGCTCATCCACCGCGACGACATCGTCATACTGGAAGCGCACAACTGAACCGCCCCGACGAGGGCCCCGCCCCGCGCCGGCACACGCGGGGGAGCGGGACGGCCATGGTGATGAGGGAAGAGCGATGAGCACAGAGTTCTTGAAGGTCGCCCAGGCGGCGCGAGAGGCCGCCGCCGAGCTGGCCCCGCTGCCGCGCGCGCCCAAGGACCGGGCGCTGCGGGCGATCGCCGACGCCCTGGTCGCCCACACGGCCCAGATCGTCGCGGCCAACGCCGAGGACGTCGAACGGGCCAGGGCCCAGGGCACGTCCGAGGCCATGGTCGACCGGCTGCGGCTCGACGAGGCCAGGATCGCCGCCGTCGCCGACGCCGTACGCGAGGTGGCCGACCTGCCCGACCCGGTCGGCGAGGTCGTACGCGGCTCGACGCTGCCCAACGGGCTGGAGCTGCGCCAGGTCAGGGTGCCGCTGGGCGTGATCGGCATCATCTACGAAGGCCGTCCCAACGTCACCGTCGACGCGGCCGCGCTCTGCCTCAAGAGCGGCAACGCGGCGCTGCTGCGCGGCTCGTCCAGCGCCTACTCCTCCAACACCGCCCTCGTCCGCATCATGCAGGAGGCCCTGGAGGGCACCGAGGTGCCCGCCGGGGCCGTCCAGCTCGTGCCCGGCCAGACCCGCGACTCCGTCAAGGAGCTCATGCGGGCCAGAGGGCTGGTCGACGTGCTGATCCCGCGCGGCGGCGCGTCGCTGATCAACTCGGTGGTCGAGGAGTCCACGGTGCCGGTGATCGAGACCGGCGTCGGCAACTGCCACGTCTACGTGGACGCCGAGGCCGACGTCGACCTGGCCGTGCAGATCCTGCTCAACGCCAAGGCGCAGCGGCCGTCGGTGTGCAACGCCGCCGAGACGTTCCTGGTGCACGAGGACATCGCCGCCGCGTTCGTCCCCAAGGCCCTGGAGGCGCTGCGCGAGGCGGGCGTGACCGTGCACGGCGACGAGCGGATCGCCGCTCACGGGCCCGATGTCGTGCCCGCGACCGAGGACGACTTCTACGCCGAATATCTCTCGCTCGACATCGCCGCCGCCGTCGTCGGCTCGCTGGAGGAGGCGGTGGCCCACATCAGGCGCTACGGCTCCGCCCACACCGAGGCGATCGTCACCCGCTCGCAGCGGGCCGCCCGCAGGTTCGTCACGCTCGTCGACTCGGCGGCCGTGGCGGTCAACGCCTCCACCAGATTCACCGACGGCGGAGAGTTCGGGTTCGGGGCGGAGATCGGCATCTCGACCCAGAAGCTGCACGCGCGCGGCCCGATGGGGTTGCCCGAGCTCACCTCGACCAAGTGGATCTATACGGGTGAGGGGCATTTGCGCACGTCAGAGGGTACGGTGGTGGCCGGTTAGTCGGCGTGTCGGCCTGACCGGCGCCATGCGCCGTAGGTTGACTGGGAGCCATGGAAATCGTCGTCGCCCTCGTCTTCTCGGCGGTGGTGCTGTTCGCCGCCGACCGGCTGCTGCTCTGGCTGGAGCGCCGGGGTCACGTCAACTGGCGCAGGAAGGGCCGTCGCCGGCTGTCGGAGGAGCCCACCGCGCGGCTCGACAGCATGCTCACCGATCACACTCGCGGATAATCCATCGGCGTGCCTCAAGCGGCAACTCGCGTACCGGCGCTAGGGTTGTGTCCCTTATGGCTGCGCCGGGCGGGGAGGGACGGTGAGCAAGCTCGGCAAGGTCGGGCCGTACACCCTGATCGAGCGGCTCGGCCGCGGCGGCATGGGTGAGGTCTACCTCGCCAGCACCCGCCGTGGCGAGCAGGTCGCTCTCAAGGTCCTGCACGACCTGGCCGAGGACGAGACCTCACG
This sequence comes from Nonomuraea maheshkhaliensis, assembly GCF_039529435.1. NCBI lineage: Bacteria > Bacillati > Actinomycetota > Actinomycetes > Streptosporangiales > Streptosporangiaceae > Nonomuraea > Nonomuraea maheshkhaliensis. The sequence goes on along the minus strand of NZ_BAAAMU010000219.1, from coordinate 797 downwards.
CATCCGCCTGGAGCGTGAGGTGCGCGCGCTGCGCAGGGTCGAGAGCCCGTATGTCGCCAAGGTCCTCGACGCGGACCTGAACGGCGCGCGGCCGTACCTGGTCATGGAGCACATCGAGGGCGTCACGCTGCTCGACCAGGTGCGCCAGAGCGGCCCCCTCGACGTGGCCGGGCTCGTCGACATGGCCCAGGGCATCGCCGCCGCGCTCGCCATCATCCACGCGGCCGGGGTCGTCCATCGTGACCTCAAGCCCGGCAACATCATCATGGGCACGCAGGGGCCGGTGCTGATCGACTTCGGCATCGCCCAGGTGCTCGACGCGACCCGGCTCACCATGACCGGCACGTTCCTCGGCACGCCCGGCTACACCGCGCCGGAGATCTTCGCCGACGAGAACGTCGATTCGCCCGCCGACGTGCACGCCTGGGCGGCCACGGTGGCGTTCGCGGCGACCGGGCGGCCGACGTTCGGACGCGGCACGGCCGAGGCGCAGATGTACGCGGTGCTGAACGGGCAGGCCGACCTCAAGGGCGTGCCGGTGGAGCTGCTGCCGCTGGTACGGGCCGCGCTCAACCGGGAGCCGGGCAAGCGGCCCACGGCGGCGCTGCTGGCCGACCGGCTGTCCAGGCTGGCTCGGGCCACCAACGCGACCGAGACGGATCCGCCGGCGGGTGGTGGGCGCGCGGGCGACACCGGGGAGGAGCCGGTACGCGGCCGGGCCGCGGATGAGCCGGCCGCGGCGCGGGGCGAGGCCAAGGCGCGCAGCAGGCCCAACGTGCTGCCCGCCGAGGGGAAGG
>NZ_BAAAMU010000218.1:0-9494 GCF_039529435.1 Nonomuraea maheshkhaliensis | reverse complement strand
GGGGGAGGGGGAAGCGGGGTTGGGGGAGGTGGGGGAGGGGGAGGCCGCGTACGGGAGCCCGGGGGAGCGGGAGAGCAAGGCGGAGCTGCTGCGGCGGCTGGACGACGAGCATGCCGCCGTGAGCGGCGTGCTGGCCGATCCCGAGCTGGTGGCGGCGGCGGCCGAGCCCGCGCCGGATCTGGCCGCGATCGAGGCCGAGCGCGACGAGCTGGAGGCGGCCTACACCAGGCTGTCGAGCGCCCTCGACCGGGTGCGGGCCAGGGCGCGACGGCTGGAGGAGCTGCACGCCGAGCTGTCCGAACGCATCGAGCACTGGCGCCCCCTGGCCGAGCGGCACCGGCTGGCCGAGCGGATGGCGGCCCTGGCCAGCGGCACATCCGGCGACAACCAGTGGAGCATGAGCCTGTCCTCCTACGTGCTCGGCGAGCGCCTGCGCCAGGTCGTGGACGCCGCGAACGAACGGCTCGACCACATGTCGGGCGGTCGCTACCTGCTCCGGCACGACCTGCGGAAGACGGCCGGCTCCCGCACCCGCGCCGGCGGCGGGCTGGGGCTGCGCGTGGCCGACGGTTGGACCGGCGTCGACCGCGATCCCGCCACTTTGTCCGGCGGCGAGAGCTTCATCACCTCGCTGGCCCTGGCGCTGGGGCTGGCCGACGTCGTCACGGCCGAGGCGGGTGGCGCGGAGCTGGGCACGCTGTTCGTGGACGAGGGGTTCGGCACACTCGACGAGGACACGCTCGACAGCGTCCTCGACATCCTCGACGGGTTGCGTGACGGCGGGCGGGCGGTGGGCATCGTCAGCCACGTGGCCGAGCTGCGCTCCCGGATCACCGCCCAGCTCAAGGTCACCAAGACCCGCACGGGCTCCACACTGCGAGCGGTGGGCCTGAGCTGACCTTCGCACCACGTACGCGGGCGGGGGTGGGCTTGCGCTGACTTCCGCACCGCGTACGAGGGGGGCGGGCTTGCGCTGAGGGCATGATGTCCGGCTCCGCTCCGCGGGCGGTGGCGGTGGCGGTGGCGGTGGCGGTGGCGGTGGTGGCGGCGGTGGTGGGCAGTGGTGGTTGTGGTGGTTGCGGTGGTTGCGGTGGTTGCGGTGGCGCCGGGTCGTGCCGGGCGGAGAAGGCGGTGCCTGCGCTGGTCGCGTACGGGCTCCGGCGGAGCGCGCCACGAGGGCGTTCCGGGGAGATGACCTTCGTGCCAGGGGCGCACTACGCTGGACCGGCCGAGAGAGCAAGGGAGCGGTCATCATGCGCGTCGTCGTCACGGGAGCCCATGGCAAGGTGGGCAGAGCGGCCGTCAAGGCCCTGGCCGAGGCGGGTCACGAGGTGACCGCCACCGACCTCACCCGCCCGGTCTGGGAACGCCACGAGCCGGAGACCCCCCGCTACGTGCAGGCCGACCTGACCGACGCCGGGCAGGCTTTCGCCGTGACGCACGGGGCCGAGGCTGTCGTGCACGCGGCGGCGATCCCGGATCCCACCTCCAACCCGGCGCAGGTGGTGTTCCAGAACAACCTGATGTCCACGTTCAACATGATCGAGGCGGCGGTGCGGTTCGGCGTGCCGCGGTTCGTGAACATCTCCAGCGAGACCGTGCCCGGGTTCTTCTTCCCCGAGCGGCCGTTCCTGCCCGACTACGCGCCGGTGGACGAGGAGCACCCGATCCGGCCGCAGGACCCGTACGCGCTGGCCAAGCACTTCGGCGAGCAGCTCATGGACGCGGCGGTGCGCCGGTCGGACATCCGGTGCATCTCGCTGCGGCCGAGCTGGGTGCAGCACGAGGGCAACTACGAGCGCAACCTCGGGCCGCAGGTGCGCGACGCCTCCGTGGTGGGGGCGGGGCTGTGGAGCTACATCGACGTGTACGACCTCGCGGACGCGATCGTGCTGGCCGCCGAGTCCGAACTGCCCGGGCACGAGGTGTTCTACATCGCCTCGCCGGACAACGCGGGCGGGCACGACTTCGCGGCCTCGCTGCGGCGGTATCACGGTGACCGGATCGAGCTGCGGGCGCTGGCCCGTCCGGACGCGTCGGGCATCTCCTGCGCCAAGGCCCACAGGCTGCTGGGCTGGACCCCGAAGCGGTCGTGGCGCGACTACCTCGACGAGAACGGCCGCACCCGCGAAGACGTGTGACGGCCCGTCCCGCATGGGGCGTGCCGGCAGGCCGTCCGTCCCGTACGCCGGCGCGGCGACCGTCCGGCAAGCCGTCCCCCGTACGGCGGCGCGGTGCCCGTACCGGCAGGCCGTCCCGTGCGGCGGCGAGGGTGCCCGTACCGGCAGGCCGTCCCGTGCGGCGACGAAGGCGGCCGTACTGACAGGCCGTCCCCTTACCTACGGTCGCGGCTCCGCCGGAGCGGCGCGTCCCCGAACGCGATCCCCGGCGGCCGGGGACGAGCAGGGAGGGGCACTGGTGCAGCCGTCGCTTCAGTCGAGGGCGGCGATCAGGTCGGGGAGTTTGGCGGGCTCGTGGAAGAGGGTCGCCCCCAGCCCCTCCAGCCGGGACACCGGCGTGATGCCGCCGGCGAAGGCCAGGCAGCGCATGCCCGCGCTCACCGCCGCCGCCACCCCGAACGGGCTGTCCTCCACCACCACGCACCGCTCGGGCTCGGCCCCCATCACGGCCGCGGCGTGCAGGAACAGGTCGGGCGCCGGTTTGCCCCTGGTCACGTCCTCGACGCTGAACACGTTCCCGGCGAACCGGTCGGCCAGGCCGGTCAGTTCGAGGCTGCGGCGGATGGTGGCGTGGCGGCCGTTGGAGGCCACGCAGCAGGGCATGGTGAGCCGGTCGAGCGCCTCCTCGATGCCCTCGATCGTGCGCAGCTCGGCCTTGACGGCGGCCACGTAGTCGGCGTTGAGCTGCTCGCGCCAGCCGGGAGGCGTCTGGCCGATCTGCTCAAGCCAGTACTCGTTGGTGCAGCCGACGAAGCGTTCGGCGTACTCGTTCTCGTCGATCGTCCAGCCCAGGCGCCGTAGTGCGGCGGTGCCCACGCGTACGGAGATCGGCTCGCTGTCCACCAGCGTCCCGTCGCAGTCGAAGATGACCAGCTCGACAGCCAAACCGTGTTCCTTTCCCCGAGTCAGCAGCGCTTGAAACTTAACATTGCGCAGGTGATAGCGTTCGCGTGTCATTTCACAAGACGCTAGTCCGCATGGTGAGACACAATGACGACATCCCCCCAGACGTCGGCGCCGAGCCGGTCGAGGATCGCGACCGCCAGCCTGATCGGCACCGCCATCGAATTCTATGATTTCTACATTTACGGCACCGCCGCGGCCCTGGTGCTCAACACCGCCTTCTTCCCCGAGATGGACCAGTTGGCGGGCAACCTCGCGGCGTTCTCGACGTTCGCGGTGGCGTTCATCTCGCGGCCGCTCGGCTCGGCCGTCTTCGGCCACTGGGGCGACCGGATCGGCCGCAAGTCCATGCTGGTCGTGTCGCTGCTGGTGATGGGGCTCTCGACGGTGGTGATCGGGCTGCTGCCCGGCTACGCCTCGATCGGCGTGCTCGCGCCCGTGCTGCTGGTGCTGCTGCGCTTCACCCAGGGCATCGGCCTCGGCGGCGAGTGGGGCGGCGCGGCGCTGCTGGCCACCGAGCACGCGCCGCCGGGCAAGCGCGGGCTCTACGCGATGTTTCCGCAGCTCGGCCCATCGGCCGGGTTCATCGTGGCGAACGGGCTGTTCCTCATCCTGGGGGAGACGCTGAGCGAGGGGCAGTTCGACAGCTGGGGCTGGCGGCTGCCGTTCGTGGCGAGCCTGCTGCTGGTGGTCGTCGGCCTGTACGTACGGCTGAAGATCTCCGAGACGCCCGTCTTCCAGCAGGCCATGGACGAGCGCCGGATCGCCAAGGTGCCCTTCGCCGGCCTCATGCGGCACCAGTGGCGGCGCGTGCTGCTCGGCGCCGGCGCCATGACGATCGCGTACACGCTCTTCTACACCGCCACCACCTACTGCCTCGCCTACGGCACCGGCACGCTGCAGATCCCCAGGACCACGATGCTCGCGCTGACCATGATCGGGGTGGTGTTCATGGCGGCCGGCACGGTCGTCTCGGCCGTGGTGTCGGACCGGGTGGGCCGCCGCCGCACGCTGATCACGGGCACGATCGCGGCCGTGGCGTGGGGGCTGGTGATGTTCCCGCTGATGGAGACGCGCTCGGTGTTCCTGGTCGGGCTGGCGCTGGCCGGGGCGCTCGCGCTCATGGGGCTGGTCTTCGGGCCGATGGGCGCGTACCTGCCCGAACTGTTCAGGACCGAATACCGCTACAGCGGCGCCTCCACCGCCTACAGCCTCGGCGGCGTGCTCGGCGGCGCGGTACCGCCGCTGGTCGCGACCGGCATGCAGGCGGGCGGGCTGGGGGCGATGGCGGTCGGCGGGTACGTCGCCGCGATGGCCGTGCTGAGCCTGCTCTGCCTGCTCGCCCTGCCCGAAACCGGCGACAGCGCCCTGCGCTGACCGGCGGCCGTTGAGCCCGCGCTGATCGGGCTCAACGGCCACGGCGATTCGTGGTGACCGGGCTCAAGGGCCGCGTGACAGCAGCGGCATTTCGCGCCGGCCGGGCCTCAGTACCCGGGGAACAACAGGGACAACTCGCGCGGGTGGGCCGCGATCAGACGAAGTTCGTCATCGGTGAGCGGCCTCCCCGTCATCGCGTTGCAGAGCTGGACCAGCCGGAACGACAGGTCCTCGTCGGCCACCTCGGCGCCGAGCCCGTCCATGACGTGCCGGAAGCCGGCCTTGCCGCCGTACTCGCCGGTCAGCACCACCCGGCCCGCCCGCGCGTGCCGGTCCTCGGGGAACGGGCCCAGCGTCGCCTCGTCGTACAGCTCGTAGTTGCCGTGATCCTTCAGCGCGCCGTCGGCGTGGATGCCCGACTCGTGCGCGAACGCGTTGCGCCCCACCCCCACCTGGTTGTACGGCAGCGGCTGCCCCAGCGCGTAGCTCGCCCACAATGCGAACCGGCGCGCCCACGACAGATCCAGCGGATCGCCGATCTTCGCGTCGAGGCCGAACGCGTGCCGGAACGCCAGCACGGTGGACAGCAGGTCGGCGTTGCCCGAACGCTCGCCGACGCCGTTGACGCACGTGTTGATCCACGCGTCCTGCCCGGCGTCGAGGTCGCCGAGCGCGCCCGACACCGAGTTGGCCACCGCCATGCCCAGGTCGTTGTGGCAGTGCGTCTCGACCGGCATCGCCGCGCCCGAGGCCAGCCTGGCGAAGCGCTCGCGGATCCGGCCGGGCGAGTCGCCGCCGATGGTGTCGCAGTAGCGTACGCGGTCGGCGCCCGCCTCCTTCGCCGCCAGCGCGAACTCCAGCAGGAACCCGTCGTCGGTCCGCGAACCGTCCTCGGCGTTCACCCCGACCGTCAGCGCCCCCGCGCCCTTGGCCACGCGGACGGCGGCCGTCATCTCCCTGATGATCTCCTCCCTGCCCAGCCGGCCGCGGAACTTGTTCTGGATCATGTAGTCGGACGTCGAGATGGACAGGTTGTAGTGCTTCAGCCCGAGCGGTGCCGCCTGCTCCACGTCCTGCGGCACGCCCCGGCACCACCCCGACAGCCGCAGCTCCCCGAACACGCCCGCCTCGGCCAGCGCCACCTGCGCCCTGACGTAAGGCGCCTCGTGGAAGAGGAACGGGAACCCGATCTCGGACTGCGCCACCCCGAGCCTGGCCAGATAGAAGTTGACCATGGTCTTGCCGAACTTCGACAGCCCGGTGCGCGCGGTCTGCACGCCGTCCCGGTTGGTCACATCGAGGAAGTGAACGTTAGGCATGCCCTCACGTTGACATGCTCGTTAAAGATGGATCAATATTGACTTTCATCAACTATGGAGGCTGTCGGGTGGCGGAGTGGATCGACGCGGCCACGGCGTCGGAACGGCTGGGCGTCAAAACCGCGACGCTGTACGCGTACGTGAGCAGGGGAGTGCTGCGGCGGCGGCACGGCGAGGACGGGCGGCGCAGCCTCTTCTCCGCCGAGGAGGTCGAACGCCTGGCCCGCCGCGGCCGCCCGCGCAACCAGCAGCCGGAGCTGGTCATCGAGTCGGCCATCACGGCACTCGGGGTCGACCGGCCCTACTACCGCGGCCTCGACGTGCTCGGCCTGGCGGGAACGGCCCCGTTCGAGACGGTCGCGGAATGGCTCTGGACCGGCGACCGCGCCGTCTGGCCCACCACCCGGGCGACTCCCGTGGACGATCCGCACGCTTCCACCGCCGTCCCGGACATCCCGGCCACCGCGAAGACCCCGGCGGCCCCGGCCGTCGCCACCGGCGGCTCGGGCCCTTCCGACGATCCGGGCATCCCGGTCGTCTCGGCGGGTGGGCCGTCACCCGCGGCGTGGCGGCGTGAGCCCGAGGCGCTGGAGGCGGTCGGTGGGCAGCGCAGGATGCCGTCACCTGCGGCGTGGCGGTGTGAGCCCGAGGCGCTGGAGGCGGTCGGCACCGCTCAGCGCGGGCTGCCCGCCGACCTCCTGCCGCTCGACCGGCTCCAGGTGATCACCACGGTCCTCGGCGCGTCCGACTCCCTCCGCCACCAGCTCGACCCCGCCTCCGTCGTCGCCACCGGCCGCCGCATGATCGCCGGCCTGGTGGGCGCGCTGCCCCAGCTCAGCGAGCCCAGCGGCGACTCGATCGGCGAGCGCCTGTGGTCGCGCCTGTGCCCGTCACCCGCCACGCCCGCCCTGCTCACCGCCCTCGAAGGCGCCCTCGTCCTGCTCGCCGACCACGAACTGGCCGCCTCCACACTCGCCGCCAGGGTCGCCGCCTCCGCCAAGGCCGACCCGTACGCCGTGGTGCTGACCGGCCTCGGCGTCCTGGGCGGCCCGCTGCACGGAGGCGCGTCGTACGGCGCCGAACGCCTGCTGGCCGAGATCGCCGAGCCGCACATGGCCGCCCGCGCCGTCACCGACCGGGTACGGCGCGGCGAACGCATCCCCGGCTTCGGCCACAGCGTCTACAAGAACGGCGACGCCCGCGGCGCCCTGCTGCTCGACCTGGTCAGAACCGCCGCCCCCGATCATGGGCGCGTCGCCGCCGGTGACGCCCTGCTGGCGGAGATGCGCCGTCGCCGCCTCCCTGACCGCAACATCGACTTCGCCCTCGCCGTCCTCACCGCGGTAGCCGGCATGGTGAGTGGGGCGGGCGAGGCGATCTTCGCAGTGGCCAGGGCGGCAGGCTGGCTCGCCCACGCAATGGAGGAGTACGACCGCGGCTCCCTCCTCCGCCTCCGCGCCTCCTACACCGGCCCCCCAACCAAGTGAACGGGCCGCACCGGGGCCGGGGCGCCTCGGTCGACGTATGACGAGAGGGCCCGGACGCGTTCGGCGTGGTGGTCGTGGCCGACGATCACCGGGGGCTCGTTGTACGGCATCGCGTCCGACGAGCGCCGCAACTTGATGTACTGCCCGCAGGCGTCGATCGCGTACGGCTCCATGTCGTCCTGCAGCGCCCCGATCACCGTGATCCCGTACGTCTCGCCGATCCGCCTGAACAGCGCCACCGCCTCCCTACGGTGCTCCTTGCCCAGGTTGCGGCCGAGTTCGTCGAGGACCAGGCACAGATGGCCGCCCCCGGAGGAGGCGATGGCCGCCGCGCACACCAGTTTGACGGCCTTCTCGTCCATGAGCGCCGTGTTGGCCCGCCGGTTGTACGGGACGAACCCCTGCCCCTCGCCCCGCCGCCACTTCGGCGTCACCCGCCACTGCCAGCGCTGCTCGGGGTCGGCCGGAGCCGGCGGCACCGGGAACTCCAGGGTCGCGCCGTAGCCGCCGTAGGAGGTGTCGAGCTTGTCGAACTCCTCGGCCACCCGCGTGAGCCGCGCCTTGATCGCCGCCGTCAGCGCCGCCCGGTGCACGGCCGTCGACTGGGCCGCCTCCTCCGCGCCCCTGGCCGCCGCCGCCAGGTCGCGCTGGCGGGAGCCGAGCTGCGCCTCGATCTGGCGCCGCTGGTGGCGTTCGTACTCCTCCTGCCCCCGCAGATAGGACGCCAGCGCCCCGCACACGCCCGCGAACGTCGCCTGCTCGCGCGCCGTGCTGCCTTCCCGCTCGCTCAGCAGGAACCGCAGCTCCTCGGGGATCTCCGCCTCCTCCTCGGGGAACGTGTCGCGCAACGCCTGGTCGAGGTGGCGTTCGGCGACCCGCCACCACTCCTCGGCGGCACGCGGCCGCTCCTCCTCGGGCAGCGCCGCCAGCCACTCGCGGGCGGTCTCGATCGTGCCGCCCCAGTCGGCGGCCAGCGCCGCCAGCTTGAGCGCCTCCCGCTCCGCGCCGACCTTCGCCTCCAGCCCGCGCGCCTGCGCCCGCTCGGCCTCGTGCCGCTGTCTGCGGCCCTCCAGCCGCTCGATCTCCATGTCCCTGGTACGGGCGCGGAAGTCGAGTGAGCCCGCCTGCCGTTCGAACTCGGCCACCTTCGGCGCCAGCTCCTCGATGGCCCCGTTGAGCTCGCCCAGCCTGGCCCGGCGCTCGGCGAGCTTCGCCTCCAGCTCGGCCAGCCGCACCCCGGCCCTGGCACCCTCCAGCCGCCGCTGCGCCCGCGCGACCGACTCCTCCCCGTCGTGCACGGCCTGGGCGGCGCTCTCCTGTACGTCTCTGGCCCGGTTGAGCCGCTGCTCGGCCGCCTTGATCCGGGCCTCGCGCCCGGTCGCGACCCCGTCGAACGCCCCGACGACGCTCACCCCGGCCGCGCTGACCAGCACGGACCCGGGCAGCGCGGCCAGGGCGGCAGCGGCGGCGTCGAGCTGGGCGGCGTCCACGATCACGGCGTGCTCGTTGGGCCAGCCACGCAACTCGCCCAGCGCCCCGGTCATGGTCGTGGTCCCGGCGCCGGTCCCGCTCCCGGCCTGCCCCTGCGATCTGCCGTAACGCGCCTTGAGCGCTTCCCCGAGCGCCTGCCCCTCCCCGCCTCCGGCCCCGCCGTCAGCACCAGCATCGCCGGCGGTACCGGCGCCGGCATCAGCGCCCGCGCCACCACCTGCGAGGACGCCCGCGCCACCGTCGGCGAGGCCACCACGGGCGAGGCCGGTTCCGTCGGGGGTGTGGGCGGCGTCGCGGGCCTGCTCGGCCACGTCCAGGGCGTCGAGCAGGCCGGTGGCGCCGATGCCGGCCGCCGCCAGCGCGTTGAGCTGGGCCGCCGCCGGGCCGCCCCCCCCGCGCGGCGTCGAGCGCGGCCTGGGCCGAGGAGACTTCCCGGTCGGCCACGCCGAGCGCCTTGAGCGCCTCGTTGAGCCGCAGCCGCACCTCGCCCAGCTCCCGCTCGGCCGCCGGCACGTCGCGCCCGTCGGCGAAGCGGCGCGTCTCCTCCAGGGCCGGGATCAGCCCGCGCAACTCGTCGGCGGAGTTTTCCGCCACGGCGCGGTCGGCTTCGAGCTTGGCCGCCCGCGCCTGCATCGCCGCCAGCTCCTTGCGGGCCTGCGACACCTGCCGGTCGAGAGTGTCTTCGCGCAGGGTGGCGATCTCGGCCTTGACCATGGCGATCGACTCGGCGGCCGCCT
>NZ_BAAAMU010000217.1:0-9529 GCF_039529435.1 Nonomuraea maheshkhaliensis | reverse complement strand
GGAGAAAGCCGGGCGCGGGGGCGACCGGGCGGGAGGCGACCGGCCGGGCCCGCCACTGCGGCAGCAGCCCGTTCGCCAGCGCGTCCGCCACCGCCGCCGAGGCCACCGCGCGGGCCAGCCCGCGCCCCCGGTGCGTGCCCGCCGTCAGGACGCAGACGTGTGCCGCCGTCTCCGCCCACAGCTCGTACGCCGACGCCGCCACGACCCGCGACCTGTCGCGGACCACGTACACCGGCGACCCGGCATCCTCCAGCCCCGACTCCGCCGCGTCCGCCTCGGGGACCGACGCCAGCAGCACCTTCACGTCGCCGTGCCCGGCCGGCAGACGCTCCACCGCTGCCCCGGCCGGCCGGAAGTCCGTCTCGTCCAGGTAGGCGAGCTCCGCGGGGCCGAGCACCTCGCCCACCGCCAGCCGGGAGAGCCCGTCCCCCTCGCCGAGCAGGGCGAGCAGCCGCGCGTGCACGCCGTCCACCAGCTCCGGGCGCGGCACCACGGCCAGGATCGCCCCGCCGAGCTCGACCAGCCCGCTCCAGCCCGGCGGGCACAACGCCGGCTCGCCCGAGACCACCACGCCGACGTCACCGGGCCGGGGGAAGCCGGCAGGCGCGCCGGCGAGGCGGGACCACATTTCACGCGCGCGATCGGCGGCGGGCAACGACATTTCCCCATGATCGCACCATGCCGTGACGACGACTCGCCGAGGGGGTGGATTGAGGCAATTCATCGGTGGGCATGATCACCCGATGAATTCACCCCCCGAAGCAGCGGTGCTTTAATCACGACCTACCGTATTTTAGCTACGTTTGCCCAGGTCAATGGATAGGTCAACGACGAGTCAAACCGCGCGCTGCGCCCGGGAAACGATCGCCTAAGGTCCTACGATCGCTTTATGACCTGCGTACTTCTCGCCGAGGATGACACCTCGATATCCGAGCCACTCGCGCGTGCGCTGCGCCGTGAGGGCTATCAGGTTGAGGTGAGTCCCGACGGCCCGCAGGCCCTGGAAAGGGCGCTGTCGGGCGGGATCGACCTCATCGTTCTCGACCTTGGCCTGCCAGAGATGGACGGGCTTGAGGTCGCGCGCCGGATCCGCGCCGAAGGGCACGGCACCCCGGTGCTCATACTCACGGCCCGCGTCGACGAGGTGGACACCGTCGTCGGCCTCGACGCCGGCGCCGACGACTACGTGACCAAACCGTTCCGGCTGGCCGAACTGCTCGCCCGGGTACGGGCGCTGCTGCGCCGCGGCACGTCCGAGACCCCGGTCGTGCAGGGAGTACGCATCGACGCGGACTCCCGGCGCGCCTGGATGGGGGAGAAGGAGCTGCACCTGACCACCAAGGAGTTCGACCTGCTCCGCGTCCTCGTCCGCGACGCGGGCAAGGTCGTCACCCGCGAGCAGATCATGCGCGAGGTGTGGGACACCAACTGGTGGGGTTCCACCAAGACCCTCGACATGCACATCTCCTGGCTACGCCGCAAGCTCGGCGACGACGCGGCCAAGCCGCGCTACATCACGACCGTCCGGGGGGTCGGCTTCCGGTTCGAGCGCGAGTAGATGCGCCGCCGACTGCTCTCCTCCACCCTGGTCGTCGCGGTCATCGCGGTCCTGCTGCTGGGGGTCCCCCTGGGCGTCGTCGTCAGCCGCCTGATCGTCGATGAGGCGGCTCAGGAGCTCGGGGCGGAAGCCAAGCGTCTCGTGGGAGAGGTGGAGTACGCCCGCGTCCAGGAGACACCGCTCGATCCCCAGCAACTGGAGCAGAAGTACCCGGGCAGATTCATCCAGATCTGGGAACGCGGAACCCCCCTGAGGGTGACCGTCGTCGGCGACCCCCCGCCGTCCGGTCACCTGATGACCGAGGACGCCCAGACCAACACCGGGGTCTACGTACGGATCAGCCGCGACCAGGACCAGGTCGAGCAGGACGTACGGGCCAGGCTGCTGCTCATCGTGGCCCTGGCCGTCGCCGCCCTGGCGGTGGCCGTGAGCCTGGCGGTCGTGCAGTCGCGCCGGCTGACCCTGCCCCTCCAGGACCTGGCGAAGATCGCCGACCGGCTGGGCTCGGGGGACGCGCGGCCGAGCAAACACCGCTACGGCATCCCCGAACTGGACCGGGTGGCTCAGGTGCTCGACCGCAGCGCCACCCGCATCTCCGACCTGCTCACCCGCGAGAGGGAGTTCGCCACCGACGCCTCCCACCAGCTCCGTACCCCCTTGACCGGGCTCACCATGCGCCTGGAGGAGATCGTCGCCGCCTCCGACGAGCCGGAGGTCGTCCGCGAGGAGGGCGAGGCGGCGATCGTCCAGGCCGAGCGGCTGACCGCCGTGATCGACGAGCTGCTGGCCGCCGCCCGCCGCCAGCGCCACGCCCAGGCCGAACCTGTCGCCATCGACGAGGTGCTCGACCAGCAGATCACCGAGTGGGCGCCGGTCTTCCGCGACGCGGGCCGCGGGTTGCACCTCGACGGCGCCCGCGACCTGAAGGCGATGGCCACCACGGGCGGCTTCGGCCAGGTCGTCGCCTCGCTGCTGGAGAACTCCCTGCGGCACGGCGGCGGCGACGTCACCGTGACCAGCAGTTGCGGCGACAACTACGTGGTGATCGAGGTGGCGGACCAGGGGCCCGGCATCTCCGACGAGATCGCCCCGAAGATCTTCGAGCGCAACGTGAGTGGTGGGGGAGGCACCGGGCTGGGGCTCACGCTGGCCCGCGCGCTGGCCGCCGCCGACGGTGGCCGGCTGGAGCTCGTACGCCGCCGCCCGGCGACATTCGCCATCTTCCTGCGACCGGCGGAGGACGACAACAGGAACCGGGTGGTCAGCGGCCCGGCGTGAGAGGGCGGGGTCAGCGCTCCTGCTTGACGCCGCCCTCGGGCAGCTCGACCGGGATCGGCTCGGTGGCCTCCAGGAACACCCACTTCTTGTACGACCAGTAGCGGAAGAGGGTGCCGAGGCCTACGCCGACGATGTTGGCGATGTTGAAGCTGAGGGTGTCGTGCAGGCCGAGCGTGTAGGTGGTGAAGCCGATCGTCAGCATGCCGAACAGCAGCGCGATGCCGTTCAGCAGGAAGAACAGGAAGTATTCGCGGCCCAGCCCGCTCTGCTCGCGGTGCCGGAAGGTCCAGAATCGGTTGCCCAGGTAGGCGAAGGTGGTGGAGATCGTCGTCGCCACGACCTTCGAGGTCAGGGGGCCGAGGTCGAGCACGCTGTTGCACAGGTTGAGCAGGCTCAGGTCGATGACGAACGCCACCGCCCCGATGCTGCCGAACTTGGCCAGCTCGTGCACGAGGGCCGAGAACCGCTGGTAGAGCCGTCTGGCGAAATCCACGTCTCTGCTCGGTCCCTTCCCTCGTCGTGCCTGTTCGCCCCAGCGTACCGGCCGGGGTGTCGGGCGAGTGTCAGACCGCCGAACATACCGCGCAAAGAACATCTAGCGAAATATCGCCTTATGAGGGGCATAACGGCGGAAGGGGGAATACGCTGCGGTGCAGTTCGAGGGCACGCGAACGCTGGACGGCCGTACCTGTGACGCGGCCTGACGGCTGTGCCTGCACGGCGGCTGGGCGGCCGTGCCTGCGAGACGAGCCGAAACGGCTGCGCTCTGTAAGGCGACCCGGAACGGTCGTGCTCTGTGAGGCGACCCGGAACGGTCGTGCTCTGTGAGGCGATCCGGAACGGTCGTGCTCTGTGAGGCGATCCGGAACGGCGGCGTCTGTGCGGCAACCCGGAACGGTCGCCCAGCCCCGGCCCGTCGCGGATTGCTCCGGGCGGGTCGGGGAAAGCCCATCCGTCCAGGTAAGCTCACCTGGCGTGAGTTCATACAGCCCCATCGGGCCGGTCGTCGGCATCATCGGCGCGGGCCAGCTGGCCAGAATGTCGCAGCCACCGGCCATCGCGCTCGGCGTCGAGCTGCGGGTGCTGGCCAACAATCCTGAGGAGAGCGCGGCCAGGGTCGTCGTCGACACGCGCATCGGAGACTACCGTGATCTTGGTGATCTGCGCGAGTTCGCCAGGGGCTGCGATGTGATCACCTTCGACCACGAGCACGTGCCCAACGAGCACATCAAGGCCCTGACCGCCAACGGCTACGTCGTGCACCCGGGCGCGGACGCGCTCGTGCACGCCCAGGACAAGACGGTCATGCGCGAGCGGCTGACCGCGATCGGCGCGCCCTGCCCCGCCTGGGCGCGGGTGGGCTCCGTGGACGACGTCACGGCCTTCGCCGGCGAGCACGGCTGGCCCGTGGTGCTCAAGGCGGTGCGCGGCGGCTACGACGGGCGCGGCGTGTGGGTGTGCCGGTCCCCCGCCGACGTCGTGGAGGCGTTCGCGTCCGGGATCGAGCTCATGGCCGAGGCTTTCGTACCGTTCGAGCGGGAGCTGGCGGTGCTGGTGGCCCGCTCGCCCCACGGGCAGGGCGTGAGCTACCCGGTCGTCGAGACCGTGCAGCAGGACGGCATCTGCGTCGAGGTCATCGCGCCCGCTCCCGGCCTCGACCAGGAGCAGTCGGCCCAGGCCCAGCGCACCGCCCTGACCATCGCCGACCAGCTCGGGGTGACCGGGCTGCTGGCGGTCGAGATGTTCCAGACCTCCGGCGGGCTGGTGGTCAACGAGCTGGCCATGCGCCCCCACAACAGCGGCCACTGGACCATCGAGGGCTCGACGACGTCGCAGTTCGAGCAGCACCTGCGGGCCGTGCTCGACCTGCCGCTCGGCACGCCCAAGATGACCGCCCAGTACGTCGTCATGGCCAACCTGCTCGGCGGCGACGACCCTGACGTGTTCAAGCGCTACGAGCACGTGCTGGCCCACGATCCGGGCATCAAGCTGCACTTCTACGGCAAGGAGGTGCGTCCTGGCCGCAAGATCGGCCACGTGACCGCCCTCGGCTCCAACCTGGACGAAGTACGCGCCCGGGCCCGCCACGCCGCCGTGCACCTGATGACGGGTGAGTACGTGTGAGCGGGCACGTCACCGGGTTGGCGGCAGGACACGGTGCCGCGAGGGTCGCGGGGCCGGCGAAGGAGGCATCGTGATCGGCATCGTCATGGGCAGCGACTCCGACTGGCCGGTGATGAAGGCGGCGGCCGAGGCGGTGGCCGAGTTCGGGGTGCCGTTCGAGGCCGACGTGGTGTCCGCCCACCGCATGCCCGTCGAGATGATCGACTACGGCCGGCAGGCCGCGTCCCGGGGGGTCAAGGTCATCATCGCGGGCGCGGGCGGGGCCGCCCACCTGCCCGGCATGCTGGCCTCGGTCACGCCGCTGCCGGTCATCGGAGTGCCGGTGCCGCTGAAATACCTGGACGGAATGGATTCTTTGCTGTCGATCGTCCAGATGCCGGCCGGGGTGCCGGTCGCCACCGTGGCCGTCGGCGGGGCCCGTAACGCCGGGCTGCTCGCCGTACGCATCCTGGCGGCCTCCGACGAGGGGCTGCGGGCGCGGATGGAGGAGTTCCAGGAGCGGCTGAAGGAGCAGGCGTACGCGAAGGGCGAGAAGCTGCGCGCGGAGGCCGCCGGCCTCTGAGCTCGGCACTGTCGGGACATGGCACTCGGCGCTGAGCCCGGCACCACCCGGATGCGGCACTCGGCGCTGAACCCTCGTCCGAGGAGGCGGAGCGCCCGGTGCCGGACCCCCTTTATCCATGGGCTCCGAGGCGGTTAGGGTGCCGGGATGGACGACCTGATCAAGGGCCATGCGGCTCGCGTACGCGCCGTGGACCCGCTCGTCGCCGGCCAGGACGAGCTCCACGGCAAGGGCGAATGGCTCGAAGTACGCGACGCCGTCGGGCTCGCCTCGACCGACCGGCTCGACCCCGACAGCATGCAGGCCACCTGGTCCCCTCTGGTCGTCCACCGTCTCCAGGCCCGCGTCGCGGGCCCCGACCCCGAGGCCGCGCTCGGAGCCGTGCTCGACCGCTGGCTCGCCCGCTGCCGCCCCGCGGGCCCCGGGCAGGCGCTGAGCGTGTCATGGCCGAGCCGCGACACCGCCCCCGTCAAGGCGCTGGCAATGCGCGGCTTCATGCCCGTCGCCGCCGCGGCGGCCCGCCGCATCCTGCCGCACACGCCTGCCGCTCCCGTCCCCGGTGTCACCGTACGCCGGGCGAACCAGGGTGACCTGGACGTCGTGACCGGCATGTACCGGCGGCTGGTCGACTACGACGCCCAGTTCGGCTGGGTCACGGCACGGGCGTCCACCACGGAGCGGCTGCGGGAGTCGGTGGCCAAGGAGGTGCTGCCGCTGGAGTGGTGCTGGCTCGCCGAGGTACGCGGCCGGGCGGCGGGCTGTGTCATCGTCCAGCCGCCCACCAGGACCCGCTGGATCTCGTCGTCCGTGAACGCCGCGCCGGTGGCGTACCTGGGCACCATGTACGTCGAACCGGCGGCCCGCGGCCGGGGCGTGGGCGTGGCGCTCACCGACGCGGCCCACGACCATGCGGCGGCCGAGGGCGTGACGTCCATGGTGCTGCACCACGCGCTGCCGAACCCGCTCTCGACGCCGTTCTGGGCCCGTCGCGGCTATCGGCCCCTCTTCACCCAGTGGATCCGGCACCTGGCGTAGCCACGGAAGCCGGATGGGGGTCAGGGACGGCCGAGGGCGCGATAGTGCCAGCCCGCCGACCGCCACATCTCGGAGTTGAGCGCGTTGCGCCCGTCCACGATGCGCCGGGTCGCGACCACGGCTCCCAGCTCCACCGGATCGAGCTGCACGAACTCCTGCCACTCCGTCAGCAGCAACACCACATGCGCCCCGCGCACCGCCTCCACGGCCGATTCGCCGTAGTTGAGCTCGGGATGCGCCTTACGAGCGTTGTCGAGGGCGATCGGGTCGTACACGGTGACCTGTCCGCCCTGATGCCCGATCGTCACGGCGACGTCGAGGGCGGGCGAGTCGCGGATGTCGTCGGAGTTCGGCTTGAACGCCGCGCCCAGAACGCCGACCGTGCACCCGTGGAAGGAGCCGCCGGCCAGCTCTCTGGCCAGGTCGACCATGCGGGCCCGGCGCCGCATGTTGATGGCGTCCACCTCGCGCAGGAACGTCAGCGCCTGGTCCGCGCCCAGCTCGCCGGCGCGGGCCATGAAGGCCCTGATGTCCTTGGGCAGGCAGCCGCCGCCGAAGCCGAGGCCGGCGTTGAGGTAGCGGCCGCCGATGCGGTCGTCGTACGACAGCGCCTCGGACAGCAGCTCGACGTCGGCGTGCGCGGCCTCGCAGACCTCGGCCATGGCGTTGATGAAAGAGATCTTGGTGGCCAGGAACGCGTTGGCGGCCGTCTTGACCAGCTCGGCCGTGGCGAAGTCGGTCACCACGACCGGCACCTCGCCCAGCGGCTCGTAGATCTCGCGCAACATCTTCTCGGCCCGCTCGCTGCGTACGCCGAGGACGATGCGGTCGGGGTGGAGCGTGTCCTGGACGGCGAAGCCCTCGCGCAGAAACTCGGGGTTCCAGGCCAGCTCGGCGTGCCCGCCCGCCGGGGCGAGCCGGGTCAGCTTGTCGGCCATCCGCTCGGCCGTGCCCACGGGGACGGTGGACTTGCCGACCACCAGGCACTCGCGATCGAGGAACGGGGCCAGGGACTCGATGGCGTTGTCCATGTATGTGACGTCTGCGGCATACTCGCCGCGTTTCTGCGGTGTGCCCACGCAGACGAAGTGCACGTCGCCGAAGGCGGCGACCTCCTCGTAGGAGGTGGTGAAGCGGAGCCGGCCCGATTCGAGGCCACGGCGAAGGACGGTTTCGAGGCCCGGTTCGTGAATGGGAAGCTCGCCCGCGTTCAGACGGCGGATCTTGTCGGCGTCGATATCGAGGCCCAGGACGTCGAATCCGAGATCAGCCATGCACGCCGCATGTGTGATGCCCAGGTATCCGGTCCCGATCACCGTGAGGCGATATGGCACGAGGAGGCTCCTTTCGATCGCGCAGGCATGCTACCGGCTACCGGCCCTCGCTATCTGCTACGTGCCACCTGCAAATCCCCGCAAACCGTACCCGCTGGTAACAAGATGCTCGGACGTCCTAGTATTTGCAGCATGAGCTTCCCTCTCTATGCGCCCGCCGAAGAGCACGACATGCTCAGGGAGACCGTACGGGCCCTGGCCGACGAGAAGATCGCGCCGCACGCCGCCGAGATCGACGAGACCGAGGAGTTCTCCTGGGACGTCTACAAGGCGCTCGTGGCGGCGGACATGCACGCCGTACACGTGCCTGAGCAGTACGGGGGCGCCGGGGCGGACGCGCTGGCCACGGTCATCGTCATCGAGGAGGTGGCCCGCGCCTGCGCGTCGTCCTCCCTCATCCCCGCCGTGAACAAGCTCGGCACGGTCCCCCTCCTGCTCTCGGCGTCGGAGGAGCTCAAGTCCCGCTACCTCGCACCGGTGGCGCGCGGGGAGGCGATGTTCTCGTACGCGCTCTCGGAGCCGGAGGCCGGCTCGGACGCCGCCGCCATGAAGACGAGAGCGGTGGCCGACGGCGACCACTACGTCCTCAACGGCGTGAAGATGTGGATCACGAACGCTGGCGTCTCCGAGTACTACACGCTGATGGCGGTGACGGACCCGGAGGCCGGCGCGCGCGGCATCTCCGCGTTCGTGGTGGAGAAGTCCGACGAAGGCGTCTCCTTCGGCCCCAAGGAGAAGAAGCTCGGCATCAAGGGCTCACCCACCCGCCAGGTCATCCTCGACAACGTCCGCATCCCGGCCTCCCGCATGATCGGCGCCCCCGGCAGCGGCTTCAAGACCGCCCTCGCCACCCTCGACCACACCCGCATCACGATCGCCGCCCAGGCGCTCGGCATCGCCCAGGGGGCCCTCGACTTCGCGATCGGCTACGTCAAGGAACGCAAGCAGTTCGGCCGCCCGGTGGCCGACTTCCAGGGCCTCCAGTTCATGATCGCCGACATGTCGATGAAGCTCGAAGCGGCCCGCCAGCTCACGTACCACGCCGCCGCCAAGTCGGAACGCGCGATGCACGGAGAGCCCCAGAAGGACCTGACCTTCCTGTCGAGCGCGGCGAAGTGCGCCGCCTCGGACGCGGCCATGGAGATCACCACGGACGCGGTGCAACTGCTCGGCGGGTACGGCTACACGAAGGACTTCCCGGTGGAACGCATGATGCGCGACGCCAAGATCACCCAGATCTACGAGGGCACCAACCAGATCCAGCGACTGGTGATGGCCCGGCAGTTGCTCAAGTAGGCGGTTGACGTGCGGAAACCCGGTGAATGACCGTGTGTCGGCCGCCGGGTCCGCACGTTGTCTTAGTCCTTTGGAGAGTGCTGTTCCGTCGCTGTTCCGTGATCTAGGCAAGGATGTCCGACGAGTGTCATGATCACGGACTATGGACATCGACGGCTTCTGGGAACTGGTCGCGCGTTCCGCCGCTGAGACCTCTACCCGGTCGGCGCGACTGGAGTGGCCCAGGAGTCATCTCTCCGGCCTGCCCGCCGAGGAGATCGTGGACGGTCGCGTCCTCGGAGCGGTGTAAAGGCTCGACGAGGTAGGTGCCGTGGGTGGATCTTAGGCGGCTTCGGTGGCGGG